>JANNYO010000453.1:0-14287 GCA_031410115.1 Rhodanobacteraceae bacterium
CTTCGCCAATGGCGATCAAAGCACCGATCAGCTGACTGCAAGTGTCGGCGTCGACAAATTTTTTGAAGGTACCGGGCATTCGCTCAGTCTGGATCTGTCGCATAGTTCCAAAGGGCTAGCCAACGCGCCGACAGCCGCAAGTTTCGTCGCTTTGCAAGACAACTTTAAGCGTGACGAAAACGACACGCTCGCGGCGCTGACCTATCGCTATTCTTTCGGCGAAAGCTATCGCCCTGCGGCGTGGGAACACGCAATGGCAAATCCCGTACCAGACAGCCCGCCGATCAAAGGCGTGCCGGAAACTGATCGGGTCGCGGTAGAAACCAAGGCGGATCTGGACTCAGATTCGTTCTTTGATTTTGATCAATCTAGATTACGTGGTGAAACCACCGCTGAGCTGGATCGCTTGGTCGGTGTGATCAAAGCGTCGAAGCTGGCCAGCCCGGTTACTGTTACCGGCCATACGTGCTCAATTGGTTCGGATGCTTACAATATTGGCCTATCGAACCGCCGTGCTGCTGCGGTTGCAGAATATTTCAAAGCCGCCGGCGTAGAAGCGGAACTGGTTGTTGACGGCAAAGGCGAAGCGGATCCGACGTTCCCAAATGACACGCGTGAAAATCGCAAGAAAAATCGCCGCGTCGATGTTAGCTTCATAACTGTCGAAGAAAAATTTGAAGATCGCACCCTGCCCGCTGCCGACGGTGCAGTGACTTATTCGAAACAAATCGTGACCGTGCCGCCCGGCTGGATCGAGCGCGCGCTGCGTAACCCAGGCGAACACCGCCGTGAAGTCGACACCTATACCGTTATCAAAACCCGATCCGACACCACATTGGGTGCGGTGGTATTTACCAACCGCGCACCGGTCGCGGTAAATGACGTTGTGCGCATCAGCCGTAATGCCGGCGCTACGCTGATACCAGTTCTGACCAATGACAGCGATTTAGACGGCGATACGTTAAGCATCACCAGCGTCACCACGCCCACAAACGGCAACGCCACGATCTCGGGCAATGGCGTGCTCTACACCCCGCGCGCGGGCTTTTTTGGCACCGACACATTCAGCTACACCTTAAGCGACGGCAAAGGCGGTAGTTCTACCGCCACGGTTACCGTGACCGTGGCCGATCAGCCACCTGTCGCCGTAGATGACACAGCGTCAGTTGCTCAGGGCGGCACAGTAACCGTTAGTCCGCTAACGAATGACCGTGACCCTGAAGGTGGCGTGTTACGCGTTACCGGCATTGATCAGCCCAGCAGCGGCACGGCCGCACTTGAAGGCAACACCGTGCGCTACACCGCAGCCGCTGGTTTTGCTGGCATGGTAATGATTCCGTATCGCATCGTCGATGACGCGGGCAATGTCGCAAACGCGAAAATCACGATTACCGTGCAGGCAAATTCAGCCCCCACCGCACGCCCAGATATGGCAATGGTGTTGGCAGGTATGACCGTGAACATCAATGTGTTGGCGAATGACACCGACCCAGATGCCGGTGATGTGCTGCGTGTTACCGCAGTCGGCGCGTCCACCATGGGTGGCGCGGCGTCGATTAATCCAGACGGCACAGTGCGCTACATCAGCCGCGTCGGCGCGATGGGTATGGATATGTTTAGTTACACCATCACCGATTCCGCGGGCAATACCGCAACTGCGCAAGTGTCGGTCACCATTGGTATGAATCCGGGCGACTAATTAACGCGCTTGTTTTCCCGTGTCGCCTGTCGGCGAGACTTCTTTCCACTGCGTTAGCAAAAAGCCGCTGAAAAGCGGCTTTTTGCTATGTGCAACTCGTCTATTACCCCTAGCCGGCAGCCTCGTGCGCCGCCTTCAGCGCGGCTTCCCAGGTGATTTCTTTATCTGCCGACTCGCCGTCTTCATTGACCATTTGCGCTTTGATTGCACCGGCGGCAAAACCTTCGGGTAAGTACAGCGTGCCGTTAAACAGCTGAAAGTATTTGAAGGCGTATTTCAGCTCACTTGCGCCGTTTTCGCCCAGCAACACCGACATTTCCAGGCGTTTGGGCTTGCCGGCAGCAATGCCACTCACGCTAAAGCGCAGCTTGCCAGTGGCAAGCTTGGTGCGCTTAAGGTTCTGACTCACTGCGATCGCATATTTAAATACGCGCGGGTTATCGGTGGGCTCAACCGTGATGTCTTGCACGCCTAAAGCCTCAGCGTTACCGCCGCCGGCGAAGCGCTGGAAGAATGACAAATCTGCACGCAAGGAGGCAATCTCTTGCTGGCGCTGGTCAATCGAGTTTTGCAGCGCCCCGTTCGCCTCATTCGCCACCTGTTCACCGCGCTGGAATTTGGCAACCTCGCCTTTAAGCTGATCTGCTTCATTTCCCAACCGCACGATGTCCGCGCGCGCATCGCCCAGTTCGGTTTGCGTGCGGGCAAAACCCGGCGTCATGGTGTTTTTACAGTAAAGATAGGTGGCAAAAATGCTGGCGCCCCAAATTAGACCAACAATCAGCTTAACTTTGCGCGCCGCTGCCGGGTTGTAAGCGGCAACGACCAGGGTTCCGGGGATAGTTTTAGCCATGCGGATAGCTTGCCAGTCAAAAATTAAGGCTTGATCTTATATCGAGTTTGTTTTGCCTTGGCAAAACCAGCAAAACACGCTGAATGACTCTTTTTGCCGTGACTCCTGCGCGTTGGATTCTGATTGCGTGATGTAAAGGAAAAGCAACAGCCAGCGCGAAAAATCACATCCGCTAAACATCGCGCGGCTAATCTCAACTGAACCTGGGGACGTGCCGTCAAATCTAGTTGAGAGAAAATAGCCATGCCTAATTTGATCAATCGAATCAATTGCCGTTTCACTTGCCGTCTTACTGGGGCGATCCTTGCGCTATGCATGACCCTGGCCTGCATCAACGCCACCGCACAAGACCGCGTTTTAGTTTTTAGCAAAACCGCTGGCTTTCGCCACGCTTCGATCACCGATGGCATTGCGATGCTTCAGGCGCAATCTATCGCCAACAACTTCATCGTCGAAACGAGCGAAGACGCCACCGCATTTAACGCCGCCAATCTGGCACGCTTTCGCGCGGTTGTGTGGCTGAGTACGACCGGCGATGTATTAAACGATGCGCAGCAGCTGGCGTTTCAAACCTGGATTGAAGCTGGTGGCGGTTATGTCGGCGTGCACGGGGCGGCAGACTGCGAATACAACTGGCCATGGTATGGCGCCGGCATATTGGGCGCGGGCGCCTGGTTTATGAATCATCCTGCCATTCAAACCGCGACGATCATTCGCGAAAGCGCAACTGATCCCTCCACCGCGCATTTGCCATCAAGCTACAGCTTTGTTGATGAGTGGTACAACTTCAGAGTCAACCCCAGACCGGAAGTGACGGTACTGCTGCGGATAGATGAAACCAGCTACAACCCAGGCGGTGGTGCCATGGGTGCGGATCACCCAATTAGCTGGAAACGCAATGTCGGCCTAGGGCGCAGTTGGTACACCGCCCTGGGTCATCGTAGCCAAAACTATGCCGACAGCGGGTTTCAGCAGCATGTGTTGGGCGGGCTGCTATGGGCGATGGGCACCAAGGAGTTGTTTGCCAATGGTTTTGAGCCTTAGTCCGCGAAAAAATTTGCGCAATTGTGCAAACACTTTGGCCTTGGCCAAAACACGTGCTGGTGTTTTAACCGCGCCACTACTCGCCTTTCGTCAAGCCACTGACGCGCTTAAACAGAAAAATACATCGCAACACCGAATGCGATTCCGCCTAACGTCCACGCGCCAGCGCCAACCAGCAAAAGTGTCGTAAACACCGCCAGCAACAATAGCGAGGTGAAATTCTACAAACAGGGATAGCATTTTTGACAAGTCGGGTAACAAAATTTTTCGCCATGTTTACCTAGAGTAGGACTTAAGTCGCATACTTAATGGGTCTATCTCGTTCGGAATTGACTCGTCTATGAATCGTTACACTCATTTGGCCTGCGCCCTGCTGGCGATTACCCTATCTGCCGCCTCGGCCTTCGCAGCAGAAAATCAAGCGTTGCGCGGCACCTTCCGCAGCGCCTCGCCGGCCTTTCGCTTTGACGTATCCCCGCCCTTACGCGAAATGCGTGCGCTGCCGCCAGCAGATTTGAATAACAACCTGTACTTTGCACCGTTAATGGCGGACCCATGGAGTATGCTCAAGCCACATTTTGGCCCGCAAGATATCGACCGCGTGGTGCAAAGCAGCCAAGCTTCGCGCGCTATTCCGCTTCCGGCACAAAGCTTCAATGTCGGCACTGGCACTTCCAATCCGCCTGATCCATCTGGTGATGTTGGCCCCAACCACTACCTACGAATGGCCAACGCGTCATTCCAAATTTTTAGCAAAACCGGCACTTCGCTATTTGGACCGGCGGCAATCAACACCCTTTGGCAGGGCTTCGGTGGTGCCTGCGAGGCAGAAAACGCTGGGGATCCAATCGTACTGTACGACCAGCTTGCCGACCGCTGGCTAGTGACGCAATTTAGCGATAGCACTGGCCCAGGCTTTTTCAATTGTGTGGCGCTGTCCACGACCTCGGACCCAACCGGTAGCTATTTTCGCTACGCCTTTGCCGCTGCAACCTTTCCCGATTACCCGAAATATGGCATTTGGCCGAATGCTTATCTGATTAGCACCCGAGAGGTTAATGCCAGCTCGATCGGTGCCTATGCGATTGATCGGGCACAGATGTTAGCTGGCAACCCAACTCCGACGATTATCTCCTTCGTTGTTCCAACCACGGCGGCGAACGACGAATTCTTAGGCGATGGTTTGCTACCTGCGGATCTGGACGGCAATCGTCCACCACCCGTTGGCAGCCCGGCATATTACTTAGGCGCGATGGATAACGGCGGCCCATACGGCGCGGCACAAGACGCCCTATTGCTGTGGAAGTTTGATATCAACTTCGTCACGCCTGCACTGTCGAGCTTTGTGCTGGCGAATCAGATTCCAATCGCGCCGTACGACACAATTTACCCGTGCAACGGACGCAGCTGTATTCCGCAGCCCGCTCCGCTTGGCGCTGTCGATATTTTGTCCTACCGCCAGCGTCCGATGCATCGTGCGGCGTATCGCAACTACGGTAGTTATGAGTCGATTGTGACCAATCAGTCGGTCGAAGCCGCACCGGCAATGGCGGGAATACGCTGGTGGGAACTGCGCAGCCCAAATAACAACCCTGTTTTGACTCAAGACAGCACCTACGCACCCGGCGTGACCGATGGCGTACAGCGTTGGATGGGTTCAATTGCCGCCGACAGTTCCGGCAATATGGCGCTGGGCTACAGCGCCGGTAGCAGCACGGTATTCCCGAGCGTTCGCTATACCGGGCGCCTTGAGGGCGATCCACTTGGCAGCATGAGCCAGGGCGAAGGCGAGTTTGTTGCCGGCGGCGGCGGGCACACCGCGGCGACCCGGCGTTGGGGTGACTACACCTCGATGAACGTGGATTCGACTGATGACTGCACTTTTTGGTACATCAATCAGTATTTTGCCGTCAGCGGTACCCAATGGACGCTGCGTGCAGGATCTTTTAAGTTCCCAGAGTGCGGCAACCCAAGCTTTGGTATCGCGGCTGAGCCCCTTAATCAAAATATCTGCACGCCTGCGAACGCGGCGATCAACATCACGGCAAACGGCTACAACAGCTTTGCTGGCTCAGCAACACTAAGCGCCACTGGGCAACCCATTGGTGCGTCGGCCAACTTTTCAGCGCCGGTCATTAGTTCGGTACCTGGCAATAGCACACTGACCATTGGCAACACGGCAGGAATTCTCGCGGGCAATTATACGATCAACGTCCGTGGTGCCGGTGGCACTCCGAGTGCGGAACGCAACCGGGAAGTGAAACTCAATGTGTTTACCGCACTGCCTGCTGCCCCCGCTCCGACAAGCCCCGCTGCTGGCGCGGTCGGGGTTTCTCCGAGCCCGATCTTGAGCTGGAATTCGGTAACACAAGGAGTCAATTACGTGGTCGAAGTCGCGAGCAATGCGGACTTCAGCACGATTGTCTACACCAGCCCAGTCAGCAGCGCGACAACGGCACGCGTTGATTCCGTGCTTACCGCTGGATCGACTTACTTTTGGCGCGTGCGCTCTGCTAACACCTGTGGCACCGGAATAAACTCGGCAACGCGCAGTTTTACCGTCCGCCTAGCACCTGGACTGTGCAGTGTCGACCAGCAGCTGACCACCACCTACGCTGACACGATGGATAACGGTATCAACGGCTGGACCACGGATCCAGCGTCTGGTACCACTTGGACCCAGAGCAGCGCACGCCCGTTTAACGGCACGACTTCCTGGCTCGCAGTCGACATCGTTACCGTGTCGGATCAGAAATTAATCTCGCCGCCAATCACGCTTCCGACACAGCAAAACGGCCTACTGTTGCGCTTCCAACATGATGTTTCGATGGAACACAATGCCGGTACACCGGCCGCACCGACGTCGTGCTTCGACGGCGGTTTTGTCGAGATTTCTAACGACAACGGCGTTACCTGGAATGCGATTCCAGCTGCGGATGTGCTAGAAGACCGCTATGACGGCCTGTTGCCCAATGGTCAGGCCAGCTGGTGTGGCGTGCAACCATATGTCCAGGCGGGCATCGACCTTGATCCTTATGCGGGTCAAACTGTGCGCTTTCGCTTCCGAGCGATTACCGACACCAGCAGCGGCAACGTTCCGCACGGCTGGTATGTGGATGACCTAAAAGTGATGGGCTGTCGCTCGCTGGACATCCTATTCCAGAACGGATTTGAGGGAAATTAACGCGATCAAACGTCGTTGCTAAAACGCCTGGGCCGAGCCAACGCTTGGCCCAGGCAGAACGCAGTTGTAATACACATGCATGTCTGAAAACCGCCAGTTTTTGCTCCAGCATGACCGTATGCTCGGTGCAATGATTATCGCCTCCAGCCCGCTTTACAGCATCTACGAACGCGCCCGCTTAGCGCGCGATGCGCGGTTTGACGGGCTGTTTTTTATTGCGGTGCGCAGCACTAAAATATACTGCCGCCCGATCTGCCCGGCGCCCACACCTAAGCCTGAAAACGTTGCGTATTTTGCCACCGCGTTCGCGGCGCACGCCGCCGGCTATCGGCCTTGCTTACGCTGTCGCCCGGAATTAGCACCCGGCGGTGCATGGCAGCGTCTAGGCGAAAGCTTGGTGGATCGGGCGCTCAGCATGATTAGCGATGGCGTGCTAGAACATACCGACGTTAAGCAATTGGCGCAGCGTTTGGGCATCAGCGCGCGCCAACTGCAGCGATTGTTTCTATCGCACGTTGGCACCACGCCGAAAATCGTACATACACATCAGCGCATGTTGCTAGCAAAACAGCTGTTGACCGAGACGACATTGGCAATTACCGACGTCGCGCTCGCGGCAGGTTTTCGCAGCATTCGCCAGTTCAACACAGCGTTTCTACTGCACTGCGCAAAGGCGCCGAGCATGCTGCGCAAAAGCCACAGAGCGACAAGCGCTGGCGAAGCGCAACAAGCCCAAAATAATACGCAAGTGCTGCGCCTGCGCTTAGGCTACCGGCCACCGCTGGACTTCCCAGCAATGCTGCAATTTCTACAAAAACGTGCGATTCCTGGCATCGAAACGATCACATCAAACGGTTACGAACGCATAATCGGCGGCGTTTCCGGCACTTGCCGAATAAGGGTAAGTCTCGCCGAAAGGCGACACGGAAAAACAAGTCTCGCCGAAAGGCGACACGGAAAAATAAGTCTCGCCGAAAGGCGACACGGAAAAACAAGTCTCGCCGAAAGGCGACACGGAAAAACCAGCCTCGAAGAGCAAACAGCACTGGCAACCGCAGCACAATCGCGCGCGGAATTAGTGCTGGAAGTATGGGATTTTAGTGCGCCAGAAATCCCCGGAATTGTGCGCCACACGCGTCGATTATTCGATCTGGATGCAGATTTGTATGCGGTCAACGCCGCGCTGAGTGAAAGTGCAATCTTGGTGCCCAGCTTGGCAATCCGACCAGGGCTGCGGGTGCCCGGCTGTTGGGACGGATTTGAATTGGCGGTGCGCGCGGTGTTGGGCCAGCAAGTCAGTGTTGCCGGTGCAACCACGCTGGCGCGACGATTAGTTGCCCAGTTCGGCGCGTCCGACCCACCCACGTTTCCGCAACCAGCCCAGCTGTGCGACGCCAATTTGGAACAGATCGGCCTACCAAAATCGCGCGCCAATACCGTGCGTGCGTTGGCGCGCGCTGTTTGTGCGCAGCAGATTGATTTTGGCCCCGGCCAAACGCTTGAGGAATTCGTTCGGAAATTTACAATGATTCCCGGTATCGGCGCATGGACTGCGCACTACGTCGCGATGCGCGCGTTGGCGAATCCCGACGCTTTTCCAGCCGGCGATTTGGTGTTGCAAAACAGCCTTGGAACGCCAGCGCGGTTGAGTGAAAAAGCAACCGAGGCTTATTCTCAAGTTTGGCGTCCGTGGCGCGCTTATGCAGTTTTGCACCTGTGGTTTTCCGCCAGTGACCACGGTGCCCAAAACAAATCAATCGCAAGCGACGACGCAAAGCAATTGCAAGCAACAAATCGACAAAAACCGGAGCCCATTCGCCATGTGGTTTGACACCTTCACTACCCCAATTGGGCCACTGCGCATCGCCGCCGATGCCATTGGCCTGCGCCATATTCGCTTTGAGCATGAGCGCCATCCGGTTAGAGATGCCAGCGCATGGCAGTACGCGCCGGAACGCTTGGAATTTGCCCGAACCCAGCTAGAACAATATTTTGCCGGCACACGCCAGCAGTTTGATTTGCCACTCGCACCCGTCGGCACCCCGTTTCAAGAGCAGGTGTGGCAAGCGTTAGCGCAGATCGATTTTGGCGCAACCTGGAGCTACAAACAGCTCGCCGAGCGCGTCGGAAACCTTAGCGCAGCGCGCGCCGTGGGTGCGGCGAATGGGCGCAATCCGTTGCCCATAGTGCTGCCATGTCACCGCGTGATTGGTGCCAGTGGAGCGCTTACTGGCTTTGGCGGCGGCTTGCCGGTTAAGCGTTGGCTGTTGAGCCATGAAAGCGAGCGCTTTGCGTTGGATTGAGGCGCACACCACTTGACACTTCGGTCTAGCCGGGCAAACTGCGCCGCCCGATGCATCAAAGAACTGCCACTTACGCCATGGATCGCCCGCGCGCCACCTCGAATCAGGGCCAAGCTAAAGACAGCTTAAGCGTCGGGCAATTGCTTGCACTGGCGAAAAATTTACTGGAGGAAAGCTTTCTCGGGCTCTGGGTGGAGGGTGAGATTGCAAACTATCGGCCGGCGGCGAGCGGGCATTGGTATTTCACCCTAAAAGATAGCAGCGCCGAGATGAAGGTCGCGATGTTTCGTGGGCGTAATCTGTACGCGTCGGTGACGCCGGAAAATGGCATGAAAGTGCGGCTACGCGGGCGGCTGACGATTTATGAGGCGCGCGGCGAGCTGCAAATGGTGGCCGAGCAAATCGAAGACGCAGGTGCCGGTGCGGCAGCGCGCGCATTTGAAATATTAAAAGCCAAGCTTGCAGCGGATGGCGTGTTCGATGCTGAGCGAAAACGTATGCTGCCAAAAATGCCTAGGCGTATTGCGCTCGTCAGCTCGCCCACTGGGGCGGCGGTGCATGATTTTTTGAGTGTGCTGGCGCGCCGTTTTCCGCTGACGTGCGTCGAAATTTGGCCGGTATTGGTGCAGGGGGATCAGGCCGCCGCGCAAATCACCTCGGCGTTTGCTGGCATTGCAAAACAGGCCGGGCGTTATGATGTCGTAGTGCTGACCCGGGGTGGTGGTTCGGCGCAAGATTTGGCCTGCTTTAACGATGAAATACTGGTGCGCGCGGTTGCGGCGCTAGCGCTGCCGGTGATCAGCGCGGTTGGGCACGAAATTGACGTCACGCTGTGCGATTTTGCTGCTGATTTGCGCGCTGCAACGCCCACGGCGGCGGCAGAATTAGTCAGCCCTGATCAATTCAAATTACGCGCAGATTTGCAGGCACAACGGCAGGTTTTGCGACGCTTGATCAGCGCGAACTTGGAGCCCCGCCAGCAGCGCTTGGACTATTCCAGGCGCTTACTGGACGCGCACGCACCGCAGGCGCGGCTGGATAGCGCGTTTGAGCGCCTAGGCCGCGCGCGTTCGGCGCTGCTACGCCTGAGCTTGAAGGCGCACAGCCAAAACGTGGACGTTTTAGCGCGCGTGCAATTGCGTCTGCATGCGCAGCATCCAAGCCTGCGGGTTACGGCGGCGCAAACCAAGTTAACCGCTACATTGAATGCGTTTGCGTTGCTTAGTCGCGGCAATATCGAAACCACGCGGCATCGTTTGGCCTTAGCTGCGGCTGCGCTGTCGGGTTTGAGCCCAACGCGCACGCTGGAACGTGGCTATGTGTTGGTGCGTGCGGTGGATGGGCCGCATGCCGGGCGATTGCTGCAAAGTGCCAAGCAAGTTGCCCAGCCTGGGCGCGTGAGTTTGAGTTTTTACGATGGTGACGTGTTGGCGCACACCATTGCCGCAGACCCAGACTGAAATTGGCGCGCGTTTTTCTGGCTAAACCGCAACAGTTCTCAACTTTTTCATCAAACACTTGGGTAGTTGAAACTTTCGCGTTGACGCTCTGTAAACAATCCGGCAACAATCACCGCCCCAGACAGCGGAGTGCACTGCCATGAAAGCATCAGATCTATTTGTTAAAGCGCTGGAGGCAGAAAACGTTGAGTACGTTTTTGGCATTCCAGGTGAAGAAAACCTGGATTTTCTCGAATCGTTGCGCACTTCTAGCATTAAATTAATTTTGACTCGGCATGAACAGGGTGCCGGGTTTATGGGTGCAACCTACGGCCGGCTAACCGGCAAACCGGGCGTATGTTTGGCAACCCTCGGCCCGGGTGCAACCAACTTTGTAACCGCCGCCGCCTACGCGCAATTGGGCGCAATGCCGATGATGATGATCACCGGGCAAAAGCCGGTCAAACACAGCAAACAGGGGCATTTTCAGATTGTCGATATCGTCGACATGATGAAACCGCTGACCAAATACACCAAACAAATTGTCAGTGCCGACAATATTCCAGCGCGCGTACGCGAAGCGTTCCGCCGTGCCACGGAAGAACGCCCGGGTGCGACCCATTTGGAGCTGCCGGAAGACATAGCGCATGAAGACACCGATGCCACCGTGCTGCAGCAAAGCCACGTGCGGCGGCCGGTGGCGGATGAGAAATCCATTCTTTACGCTGTGGAGGCGATTGCCAACGCGAAGCGCCCGATCTTGATGATTGGCGCGGGTGCGAACCGCAAGACCACGTCGAAAATGCTGCGCGAATTTATCGACACGCTGGGCATTCCGTTTTTCACCACGCAAATGGGCAAGGGCGTGGTGGACGAGCAAAACCCGCTGTGGTTGGGTAACGCCGCGCTTTCTGACGGTGATTTTGTGCACCGCGCCATTGAACACGCGGACTGCATTATCAATGTCGGCCACGACGTGGTGGAAAAGCCGCCGTTTTTCATGCGCAAAGGTCTGCGCACAGTGATTCACGTGAACTACTGCTCCGCCGAAGTCGATACCGTGTACTTCCCGCAAATCGAAGTCGTGGGCGATATCGCCAACACCGTGTGGCGTATGAAACAGCGTTTGGAAAAGCAGCCGCACTGGGATTTCCGCTTCTTTATGACCGTGCGCGCCGAGCTATTTAAACATTTGGCCCTGGGTGCGGATGACGCACGCTTTCCGATTTACCCGGTGCGTATGGTCAAAGAAATCCGCGAAGCAATGCCGGCTGATGGCATCGTGTGCCTAGACAATGGCATGTACAAACTCTGGTTTGCGCGCTACTACCTTTGTAATGAACCTAACACGCTGCTGCTGGACAATGCCCTGGCAACCATGGGTGCGGGCTTGCCTTCGGCAATGGCGGCAAAGATGGTGTATCCGATGCGCAAAGTGGTTGCGGTGTCGGGCGACGGCGGTTTTATGATGAACAGCCAAGAGTTGGAAACGGCGGTGCGCTTGAACCTCAACATCACTCAAATCGTACTGCGCGACAACGCCTACGGCATGATTAAGTGGAAGCAAGCGAACATGAACTTCCAAAACTTCGGCATGGATATGGGCAACCCGGACTTTGTCAAATACGCGGAGAGCTATGGCGCGCGCGGCTGGCGACCGAATTCGGTCAAAGAATTCCGTGAAATGCTGGAAAAATCTTTGGAAATGCCGGGCGTGGATTTGATCGAATTAGCCATTGACTATTCCGACAACGACCGCGTTTTAAACAAAGAAATCAAAGAGTTAAGCGCGAAAGTGAATCCCTAGTTTGGCGTTAAAAGTGGCGGCAAGCTTGGGCCGAATGGTTCAGCTTGCCGCCTAGCTTTTGGGTATTTGTTTGCTGTGTCGCCTTGCAGCGAGGCTTGTAAAAAATTTAGAACTATTTTGCCGCGCGGTGCGATTCAACGGTCGGCGCACACCGCGCTCACGAAATAGCTCCTAGATTGAAAAGGCACCCAGTGAAAATCCATCTCATATTCAGCGCATTTTTTAGTTTGCTGCTGTCGATTTCGACAGCCCACGCCCAAATGGGCAGCTGCACGCTCGAGAACATCGCAGCGCAAGCGGCCACCAACGCCACCAGCACCTACTTCGATTACGCCCCCGAAAAAACCAACGACGGCGATATCAGCACGGAACTCGGCGGGGAACACAGCTGGTCGAGCGCGCGCGTGGGGCCGGGATATTCACAGCCAAACGCCAGCTTATTTTTGACTTTTAATGCGCCGAAACTGCTGCGCCGTGTGGTGCTTTTTACCACCGAGAGCTATGCGTTGCGCGACTACGATGTACAGCTTTTAGAAAGTGCCGGTTGGACAACGGTGGCGCAAGTTCGGGGCAACACGGGCACGCAAGTTGTGCATGATTTTCCCGAGCGCGCCGCGACGCGGGTGCGAATTTTAGGGCTGCGCGGTCCGAACCATCAGCCGTTTCACATCCGCGTCAATGAACTCCAGGTCGAGGCGTGCAAAATCACCACTGGCAATGTCAGTGGTTTTATCAACCGCTTCGCCGGCGGTGGTCTAGCCGCCACCGTCAGCTTAGGCAACTTGGTTACGACCAGCAATGCCGTTGGCTTTTTTACCTTCGCCAACGTACCTAACGGAAGCTACGCGCTGCGCGTGAATCGCCCAGGTTGGACCTTTGGCTCGCCGCAGTTTTTAGACAATAATTTCAATTTGACGGTTAACAGCAACAACCAAATCCGCACCATGGTCGGTTATGACCGTAACCCAATTGTTTATGCGCACGGCTGGACGGATAACATCGAGCGCTTCAGCCCCGTGCGAGCGGCGCTGCGCACCGCTGGCTATCTAGACGTGCAGGCGCCGATTCAAACCAGTTTTATCTACACGCCTTCGCTGTATACCAATGCGCTGAATGTGCGCACCGCAATTGATAGCGCACGTTACACAACCGGGCAAAACAAGGTCATTTTGTTAGGTCACAGCATGGGCGGCCTGGTGGCGCGTGCCTACACCGAAGGTGGGCTGTATCGCCGTGATGTCTCTAGACTCATTGCGGTGGCCTCGCCGCATTTAGGTACGCCCTTGCTGTTCGCGCCGGGCTGTGTGCTTGGGCCTGGGGTTTGCGAAATGACGGTGCCAGGCATGCTGCTGTTCAACCTAACCCACTTTAAACGCGCCGGGGTGGCGTATCACGTCTTGGCGGGCGATGCGCCTATGTGGCGCCCGGTGCGCTGGTGCTTCACTATTTTTGGCACGCGTTTTTGCGGCCCGTGGATCTATGTTCCAGATTTTTCATTTCGCAATGGCGCTGGCTGGTTCGCAGGGCTGGTAATAGCCGGGCCAGATGATGGCTTTGTGCAAACCTTCAGCGCGTTTTTTATGCCCGGCAATGTAGATCGTTTCCGAACACAAGAGGTGCACACCGAGGGCAACACCGGCTATCGCGACGCGTTTTCTTGGGAAGGCGGTTTGTCGCAGCAGGGCTACGAGCAGTGCCTGAAACCCTTGTTAGTAACGCAATCCATCAGCCGCTGCGGCAGTTTTTTCCGTGCGTATGATTCGCAAAACGTGCAACCAACGTTTAGGGTCAGCGATGAGCCGTTTGCTCAACACAGCCGTGCGGAAATTCTAGACGTTGCGCCCGGAAAACTACTGGAACGGGACATATGGATAGACGGCAGTCCAACGCTGATGCTAGCAAGCTGGAGTGCCGGCCGCGCCGAAGTCACGCTGATCGACCCGTCCGGCCAGCGGTTT
>JANNYO010000454.1:0-6331 GCA_031410115.1 Rhodanobacteraceae bacterium
CGCCACCCGACGCATACTCGTCCCTTGATCTCTTAAAACCTTAAGCTCGGCGCGATCCGCCTGCGTAAAATGTTGATATTTTCCCATCCCGCAATCCTCGACTGTTTGCCAAGGTGTTGCACTTCATTTTTCCGGCCGCCCTTTCGCTGCTTTAATGCCATCTATAATCTGTCCAGCTTCTGCCATTAAATCAATCTCCAACATGCGCTGATCAATACGCAAGCTAGGATTCGTCACCTCAATTAACTTTGCCGCCGCCTCGATCATCGCCAAACGCTTGGGCTGAACCCCTGCATCTTTGTAAACCCTTGCCAGCAGATGCAGCAGCTGCATCTTAATTTCGGCGCTCTGGAGTTGTGCCACAAATTTGTACGCCGCCTCAGCCAGAGTTTGGCTTTCCTTCACTAAACCTAATGACCGGTAAACATTTGCCAGTGTAACGCTGAGCTTGACGTAGGCGTCCGGGTCCAACTTGGCGTCTTTCAAGCGCAGTGCGGCCTGATCTAGTACTTCGCGCGCTTTCACGTCGTTGCCGCGATTTTGGCTCGGGTCGCTGGCTTCGAACGCGTCGGTTAACAGTTGCGTGATTTGTTCGGCGCGGTTTTGTTGACTGAGCGCATTATCCCGTTCAACTTTCAGCCGCTGTTGCTGGATAAACATCAGCACACTCGCGCTGATCAAGCCCAATACCAGCGTGGCTGATAGCGCCGCCGCCAATTTGTAGCGCTGTACGAATTTGCGTGCGCGATAGCTTAAAACCGAGCTTCTGAGGCTGATCGGTTCCTGGCCCAAATAGCGCGCAATGTCGCTGGCAAATTGGTCGACGGTCAAATAGCGCTCGCGCGCTTCTTTTTTCAGCGCATGCGCGACGATTTTGTCTAAGTCGCCAGCCAATGCATTCGCACTGTGTGCAACTGAGGGTGCAGTCAACTCGGCTAGACGTTTGCTGGCAGGCGGTGGAATCGTGTTTTCAATTTGCGCCTGGGCTTTGGCAAGATTGAGCTCGCGCAAATCCAGCGCTGTGGTGCCGGTCAACAGTTCGTACAAAATCCCGCCCAGGGCGTAAATATCCACGCCCAGGCCAATTGGATCGCCGCGCATTTGCTCAGGGGCGGCATATTTAGTCGAAAACGCGCGCATCGTGGTTTCGGTGTGGCCATCAGCGCGCAGGGCTTCATCAATATCCGAAAGTGGTTTAGCAATGCCAAAATCCAGCAGCTTGGGTTGGCCGCTGCGATCGACCAGAATATTTCCCGGCTTTAAATCCCGGTGCACAATCAGCTGGCGATGGGCGTAGGAAACCGCGTCCAAAACCTTGGCAAATAGTTGCAATCGCTGGGCCAGGCTCAGTTTTTGCTCGGTGCAATAGTGCGTGATCGGCACGCCATCCACTAATTCCATCACGACAAAAGGCCGGTCCGCTTGGTCGGATCCGGCGTCTAGAAAGCGCGCAATGCCCGGGTGATTCAAGCGCGCCAAAATGCGTCGTTCGATGGCAAAGCGACGTTTCAACTCAGCCGCCGAGGCAGAAAAGCGCAGTAGCTTGATGGCAACCACTTGCGTCACCACGCCATCAGTACGCTCGGCGCGAAACACTTGCCCCATGCCGCCAGCACCAACAAACGCGGTGATTTGATAGCTACCTAATATTTGCCCGATTTGTAGCTCGGGCTTTTCCGCGTTTTGCAACACGTCAATCGCAGGAATAAAGCTTTGCTCGCACACCGCTTCGTCGGTCGCCATCAGTTCAACAACCAGGGCGCGCAGCTCGGCGTCGCCGGCGCAGGCGTGGTTCAACCAAGCGTCGCGGCTGGCTTGAGGTTGGTCTAGCGCGTCGTGAAATAAATTCTGCGCGCGCCGCCAAATTTCAGGTGTCATGTAACGCATTCTCAGTTACGCGCAGGTTCGCGAAAAAAGCCTTCATCCAGCGCGTTTTCCGTTAGGGCGCATTTAACTTTTGATGCAGCCACGCGCGGGTGACACGCCAATGGCGCTCAATCGTTGAAGTAGAAACATTCAGCGCCGTACAGATTTCCGCGACCGTCATGCCCATGAAGTAGCGCATTTCCACCAAGCGCGCGCCGCTGGCGTCGAATTGTTCGAGTTCGTTGAGTACAAAATCAAGCTTGAGCCAGTCGGTGTCAGACTGTTCGGCGGCGGGCGTATCCGAATCGGTCATGGCATCTAGAGAAAGCTTTTGCACGTCCCCACCGCGCTTAATCGCAGCGCGTTCGCGCAAATAATCAATCACGACCCGGCGCATGATCGTGGACGCCACGGCAAAGAACTGCGCCCGTGTTTGCCAATCGGATTTATCTTGATTCAAAATACGCATAAACGCGTCATGCGCAATGTCAGTGGCCTGCAAAGTCATGCCGTGGTTGGCACGCAGCTGGTTGTGCGCCATGCCGCGCAGTACCGGGTAAATATGCGCAAACAGCTCCGTCTCGCGCGACTTATCGCCCGCGCACCAGTGCTGCAGCATCTTGGTTAAGTCTTCCGCCCCCTGTTGCATGTGGATTGACCATGGCCTTTGACGGGCGGATTGTGGCATAGGATTCTGTTTGAGCGGCAATCCTAGCTATTAAATACGGGCATCGCACGCAACATAAATTCGTCAAACAGCGGCACCGTAAACGCCATTTCTCCATGTGCTGGGCTGTAGATCATGCCCTTGTTGATTAGCTTTGCTCGCACCGGCCCTAATGCTGTGACCTTAACTTTCAGTGCATCTGCAATGTCACCGGTTCGCTGTGCGCCCGGGCCTAGCGATGCCATTGCCCTGAGGAAATTTTTCTCGCTTGGTGTTAGTCGATCCAGCCGTACACGAAAAAAGTTTTTATCCAATCTAGAGATTACCGTTGGAGTGGTTTCCAACACGTCCGCCAATGTGATCGGACTCGCGTTCGCCAGATTCCAGGCCTGATAACCCCATTCCTGTAGGAAGTATGGATAGCCTCGGGTTAAGCGATACACCTCAGCCAACGCTTCAACCTCAAATACCACCGATGCAGCGAGTGCCGGTTCGCGCAGCGCAGTTGCAGAATCTTCCTGTGAAAGAGCCCCAACTTCCGGGAAGCTAAACAGGCGCTCAGCATACGATTTAGATTCGCCAGCCAAACCTGGAAGTATTGGCAATCCGGCGGCAATCAGTACGACGGGCAATTGCAGCTGTTGCATTTTGTGCATAGCCATGATGAGGGCACCCAATTCTTTGGAACTGAAGTATTGAATTTCATCTAGACAAAGTGCGACCGCCGTTTTGCGTTCCTGCGCGGCCTCCGCCAATGCGACCAGCAGCCTAGGTAAATCAATTTCAATATCCCCGCTATCCGCACTTCCCAGCTCAGGATCAACGTCCAAACCCAGGCTGACATCGCCAACACTTAAACTGAGCGCGCCTACAAAACTGCGCAGAACCCGCAACCCGCGCCTTACTTTGTCTCCTACGCCGGCGGCCCTGTCTAATTCATATAGCAGACCAAGCAGATGTGGGGCGATTAGAGGTCCTAAAGCTTTACCCTCATGCGCTTCAATCACGATCGTTCGGTAACCTTCAACTTTCGCTTTGTGCGCCATTTCATTGAGCAAAACCGTTTTCCCCACGCCGCGTAGGCCCGTCAGTAGGATGCTTTTTTCGGGGCGTTTTTGCTTGACACGACCCAACAAAACGCGCGCTTGCTCAAGCAGCGCCGAACGCCCGGCTAGCTCAGGCGGTGGTGCGCCTGCACCTGGAGAAAACGGATTTTTTATGGGATCCATTGCCTGTCCGTTTCGCATTTATAGTGAGTTATAGCCATTTATACTATCAATCAGATATAAATGGCTATAAATTCTCGAAAGGACGCCGAAGCTTCTTCTGTCCAAAAAGCTCCGCCTCGCGCGATTTATCGCCCGAACACCAGTTCTGCAGCATGTTGGTTAAATTTTGCGCCCCCGTTGCATGTTGGTTTCGAGGGGCGCAATTGTGGTGCAGGTTGGATTGAATCCGCATGGCGGACTCTACTAATGAATTATAAAATCTGGAGTGACTTGCCCAATGCAGTAAAAGTTAATTGATTATTTTAACAGCTGTCACGTCAATTATTACTGAAAAATAATCCCCAGCCGATGTTGCGTGCCAAAACCTCCCTGATAAATTAACTCTTTTCCCTTCAACAATTTCACTTTTCGAGTGAGATTCAACTAGTATTTTCCGCCAATTTACCTGAGCTTTGTCAAAAACCAAGCAGGCCGTAGGCAAACCATTAGCTAATTGCAAACCATAGTTTTTATTTAATCTAACCACCCATATTGAAATTTTTTGATCTGTTTTAGGCGAATCGCCAAAATTTGGCGGACCCCAAACTACTTTTCTTGTGAGGAGTCCGCTAATTGTCGCTACATCACCCTCTTTACCATCACATTGACTCTCTGTCGAACCTGAATTTGGCCTTGCCTGTAAACAAAATAAAGACACAATGCAAATTAACAATATCTTAATTTTCATAATAAAAACTCCTACGGGTGTGGTGTCGTAGCCGGTAGAACTGGTGGGGCCGGGGTAATTGTTATAGTGCCAACAATAAATCCCTCAGCTCGTTGGATCGCATTTGCTACAGATATAAGCTGTGTATCAGTTAGTGTATTAATAACAGTATTTGTAGCGATGCCAGTCCATTGTTGAATCTTAGCCGCATAAGCAACTGGATCATTGCCATCTGATGAAGGTGCCCAAGTTGAGATGGCATCAAGTACCGTTAAGCTTGAATATCGTGGCGTGTGAAGGTTAGGGACTATCGCGTTGAAGCCAGCTTCATAACTTGAGAACACTGCAAACGTTCCGTCATTGCCGATTGGGACAGAATCACCCGCACCTGCGACCATGTTTCCAGGGTTGTTGTTTCTCCATGCACGGCTTCCTCCAGATCGCGTTTCGATGGTTCCATCATCGCGCGTAATCTCGGTGCTTCCATTTTGCAATCTGTGGGCAGTCTCATTAAACGCCCACTGAAAAGCCCCCGTCACCGCCCCGTTAGCAAACTTACCACCCGCCAGTCGCGAAGCGGTGCCGCCGATGACCGCTGCTGCAACAATCTGCGCGGCCTCGTTTTTCCCGGCCATGGCCAGCGCCTTTGGGCCGATGGCTTCGACGACGCCGGCGCTGATGAAGCCGTGGCCGAATTTGCCGCCTTGCGGGGTGCTCATCACGCCACCGGCAATGGCGTGCGCACCGATCTTTGCGGCGACGCCGGTTTTTGTGAGTTCGCCGGCTTTCGCGAACATCGATCCGGCGCCGGTCTTGCTGGCGTCCGCCGCGGACTGGAACACATCACCAATACCGTGGAACATGCCGGCGCTAAAGCCGCCGATCAATGCGCCTTTGAGCGATCCTGACTGCACCGCGCCGGAGACCATGCCGGTAATCACCGCTTGGGTCATGGTCATGCCGGTGCCAACCACGCCCCAGGCGTAGGGCGCGAAGACGGTAATGGCGATGGAGGCGACGGTACGCCAGTTGTCGGATAGCCATGAATAGCCGGTTGGGTCGGTGTAATTCATCGGGTTGTTCATCACATAGCTGCAGCGATGAAAGCTTTGTGTGTTGTTCGGTGCTTGGATCAATGGGTCGGCGCTTAGGAAGCGCCCGGTGTGGGCGTCGTACAAACGTCCGCCCATGTGGATGAGGCCTGCGCCGTCGACCATTTCGTGGCCGGTGTAGCCTTTGCGGGTTTGCTCGCTGTTGAAGCCGGCAATTTGACCGCGGCTGAGGCTTCCCCAATCGCTATCGCTGCGGCGTTCGCCCCAGGCGTCGAAGCTCATCGTGCCGCCGCTAACCACGGCACCTAGGGCGTCGGTGATGACGTCGGTGCTGCCGAGCTTTTCTTTGAACACAAAGCGGCGATCCGAGCTGCGTACGACGGTGCTTTGCCCGCTTGGGGTGTGGGCGCGCAGGTTGATAATCAAAAAGCCGGCCAGGTTGCGCTTGTATTCGCGGCGGTTGGTTTCAATGCCTTGGTTTGGGCGTTGATAGACTTCGACGCCGCCGACATAGCGCACGATCGTGGTCAGTGCGGTGACGTTGGCACCATCCAGCCGCGTGACGATTTCGCGGTTGGGGCCGTAGCGGTAGCGGGTGTGGCTAGCGCTGGGGCCGGTGACGCTGATGTCGAGCGGTTTATTGTGCACCGCGTAGCTGATGCTGCGGCTTGCGCTGCCGGTGGCGCTGGTTTGATTGCCATTGGCGTCGTACCTGACATGCTTCCTCCCGCCCCCCGCTACACTTCGCGAATCTGGACTTCGGCGCGATTGAAAACGGGGTGTGTGGACTTCCATCAATCGTGGGTTAGGG
>JANNYO010000455.1:0-1499 GCA_031410115.1 Rhodanobacteraceae bacterium
GGGTCATGACAATCTCCTTGAAATACGGGGGAAATTCCCCGCAAAACAAGGCTGCGCCTAATTACGCAGTTACGTCATCAGAAAAAAATGAGGGGCAAGACCCTTCGACTTGCCTGCCACCGCGAAGCGGTTTAGTTCAACTACATATAGACCCCTAAGACGGGGCGTAATGGCAATGCTGGCGGCAAACCTCAAGCAAATCAAGCCTTATCTGAGGCCAATTTCAAATCAATCTGAGTGCGTGGTGGGGCATTTTCGGGGAGATTCCGAAATATGCACACAAAGCGCCTCCATAAAAATTATACCGGCAATTTCCGCGCCGAATTTTTACTGGTGCGGCGAGACTAAGTTTCTAGAACCGAGCTCGGCAAGCCAGACTTTCCGCCTTTGCCGCGAAAGTTTCGATAGAACTCATATAGCTTTGCTAGGTCGGCTTCCATATCGTCGCTGGGCATCATCGGTGCGCCGAAACCAATCTTCTTGTCGGGATAATGCAAATATCCGGGGATGATCGGCACGCCTGCGCGGGCTGCAATGTGCCAGAAACCAGTGCGCCACTTGGCGACTTTTTTACGCGTGCCTTCGGGCGCTAGCACCAGCCACATGCGGTCTGCGGCGCGCAGCTTTTCGGCAAATTGATCGACGACGCCGTGCGCGCTATCGCGATCTGTGGAGATACCGCCGAACGCCCGCATCACGGGCGCAAGCGGCCAGCGAAACAGCTGATGTTTGCCCATCCAGTTAATGCGCAAACCGATGCCAAAAGCGGCAACAACGCCGATCAGCCCGTCCCAGTTTGAGCTGTGCGGTGCTGCGATTACAACGGCTTTGGCAACATTCGGTAGGTTTTCTACATGCCAGCCGGAACTTTCAGACGCGCGCTTACTCAAATAGCGCAGCCAGCTCTGCCCAGCTACGAACGGCGCATCTGGGGGAATAGGTGGAAGTTTCACGAGTCAGCCCCAGGTTTTGCACGTGTTTTTTTTACGCTGCCACGAATGACTTTCGCATCAATACGACGACGTTTCGCCGCGCGTGAGGGCTTGGTCGCAATCCTCGGCTTTTCAATTACGCTCGTGGCGCGCACTAGCGCAAATAGACGCTCACGCGCGTCTTCGCGGTTACGATCTTGCGTGCGAAAACGTTGCGCGCTCAAAACCAGAACGCCCTCAGTCGTCACCCGCCGATCCCGGCGTGCCAGCAAACGTTCTTTCAGCCAGCCAGGTAGGCTGGTCGAGCCACTGATATCAAAACGCAGCTCGACCGCAGTGGACACTTTATTGACGTTTTGCCCGCCGGGACCGCTGGCGCGTACGAAGGTTTCAACCAACTCACGTTCGTCTATGCCAAAAACATCGGTAATGGGCAAAATCGCCAAGGGATTACTTAGCTGGCGTTGCAGGAACAGCAACGGGCGCAGCTTCGGGCGCTTCCGCGAGAGTCATGGTGAGCCGGGATGGTGATCAACAGGGGGGTAGTGTGGTGGGCCGATCTGCCGG
>JANNYO010000456.1:0-6251 GCA_031410115.1 Rhodanobacteraceae bacterium
ATGATTACCAGCGCTGGCTGCAATGCGCTGGATTACCTACTGGATGACCCAAAAACGATTCACGCCATTGACGTCAACAGCCGGCAAAATGCCTTGCTTGAGCTCAAAATTGCGGCGATTTCCGAACTCAAGCACGCGGATTTTTTCCAACTCTTTGGCCTCGGCGCGCACCGCAATTTTAGATCGATTTACCTAGCACAGCTGCGGCCCCGGTTGTCGTCCAATGCTCAGGCGTTTTGGGATGTCAACGCGCACTATTTCAGCACCACCGGCGGCCGTGGCAGCCTTTATTTTCAGGGTGCGTCGGGTGATGTTGCCTGGGGTGTGGGCGGCAGTTTAAAAATCTTGCGACCAAAATTACACCGCGCGCTGCTGGAACTGCTGGAGAGCGAAACGGCGGAGCTACAGCGCCAGCGCTACGAGGCCATTGAGCCTAAATTGTTTGGCCCGATGCTGCGTTGGATCGTGCGCCAACCGATGTTGCTTAGCCTTTTGGGGGTTCCGCGTGCGCAGCGTGATTTGATCGAGCGGCAGTTTCCCGGCGGCGTTACCGCCTATGTGCGGGCGAAATTACGCTACGTGTTTACCCAAACAGAACTGCGTAACAACTATTTTTGGCGCGTGTATTTGACCGGCCAATACAGCGAACAGTGCTGCCCGAATTATCTAAAAGCGGAACATTTTGAAACCCTGAAAGCACGTGTCGGGCGCATTCAAATCTACACCGGCACGTTTGAGGCATTTTTGATTAGCTGTGCAGATGCCATCACGCATTTCGTCTTGCTCGATCATCAAGACTGGATGGCAGCACACCTGCCGTTAGCTTTGAACAGCGAATGGCGCTACATCCTCGCGCGCGGCGCGCCATCAGCCAAAGTGCTGTTGCGCAGCGCTGGCCTCACGGTCGATTTTTTGCCGGAATTTGTCGATACCAATCTGGCACAAGATCCCGCATTGGCAAAGCATTGGCACGAGTTAGATCGGGTCGGCACCTACGGTTGTACTTGGCTAGCGCAGCTGCGCGCAAGCCCAGCAAATGCTGAACTGCAATTTGGCCTGATCACCTCTGAACTGCAACCGAGCAAAGCTTCAAAACTGGCAAACCCGCATACGGTGCATGCGGTGGCGGCGTGAGCGGCGAAGCGTTACAGCGCTATTACCGTTTTCATGCGCCGATCTATGATGCCACCCGCTGGGCGTTTTTATTTGGCCGCACTCGCCTAGTTGCGCTGCTGGGCAAATCATACGGTGCACCGCCAAAGTCGGTGCTCGACGTCGGCTGTGGCACCGGCAAAAATCTCGTCGCGCTGGCGCGGGCATTTCCCAACGCGCAGATCACCGGTGTTGATTTGTCGCCCGCCATGCTGGTGCAGGCGGGGCGCAATATTGCGCGGCGGTTGGATCTCATCGCGCGCGCGCGCATCAGCCTGCGCAATACCCACATCGCACAAATGCCCAGCATGCAGTACGACTTGATTGTGTGCTCCTACATGCTGTCCATGACCGGCACCCAGCTTGCGGAAACGCTACAGATTCTGCGCCGCCTGCTAACCCCAACCGGGCGCCTTGCGATTGTTGATTTCGACTCTACCCGACTGGGCTGGTTCGCACGCTGGATGGGCGTCAATCATGTGCGCATGGACGGCGAGCTGGCTGCGCGCTTGGGCGAATTCAATCAGGTCGAGCATCACGAACAGCACTCGGGCCTGCGTTTGTGGCAGTGGCTAATTTGGATAGGACGCTAACCCGTTCATCCGCCCGGGCATGGCCATAAAATGCAATATTTCGGCAATGAATCTGCAACATTTCCGCCATGACCCCGTCAAGTTGAGCGCCTAGTTTGCAGCCATCTACTTTGACTCGGGCACTCAATGTCTCGCTCTTCCGTCCCAGCCCCACCCCAACCACCGACGCTCACTGCAAGCGTTCAACGCGGAACAAGATACATTTTAGCGGGCGCAATTGTCGCCGCCCTACGCACCAGCTTGCCGGTATTTTTTGTACCGCTCGCCGCCGCTTTAAGCATCGTTACATGCCCGTCAAGCTTACAGGCGCAGGCGCCGGCGAGCACTAAAGTCAACACCACATCTGGCACGGTCTTCGTGTTTGGCTACGCCGCAGGTGCACTTAGCGACAATTTTTCCGTGCGCGTGGACGGCAAAGTTTTTTCAGCGGTGAAGGGCAGCATTAAAATTGACCTGCCCATTGGTACCCATGATCTCGCGATTTATCGCGGCGAAGAACTCGCGTTTAGCATGCCGGTCAACTTCGACTACGAATACAAAAGATCCTTGCTGTTGACCCTGGACAAGCCCGGATCGGTGGATTACGTTTTACAAGATAGCGTCAGCAGCGATGTGCTCGACAGCGGCACAAAAATTTTGCCGGGCATGGAAGCCAGTATCGGCGGCGCCGTGATTATCCAACCCGCCGAGGGCGGAGATGGCGTGGCGAAACCGCTCGTTAACGCCTTAGTGCGGCTGGAAAATACCGATCATTACGCGGTAACCGATGCGCAGGGCAAATTCAAATTTTCTGACCTAGCCGCTGGGCAATACACCTTAGTGTTCGTGGCCCCAGAAAATTTTGATCCGATTGCACCGATCACGTTTACTTTAGCGCCGAAAGAATCCGCCGAACGCCCGGTGTCTATTGCAGAAATTTTGGAAACGCTGTCGGAAATTAAAGTCACCGCTACCGGCGTCAGCCAACAAACGCAGGCCACCGAAGAAGAGCGCGCCAGCGCCCAGGTTGCCGAAGTGATTAACGCCGAGCAAATGAAGCGCGGTGGCGACTCAGAGGCAAGCGGCGCGCTCAAGCGCGTCACCGGTTTAAGCGTGGTGGGTGGCAAATTTATCTATGTGCGCGGCATGGGCGAGCGCTATTCCTCGGTGCTGCTCAACGGCGCGCAGATTCCATCGCCTGACCCAACTCGGCGCGTAGTGCCGCTGGATTTATTCCCCGTGGAAGTGCTCGACAGCGTGGTGGTGCAGAAAAGCTATTCCGCCGATATGCCGGGTGAATTTGGCGGCGGCACCGTCATGCTGCGCACGAAAGAGGCCGGGCGAAAGCCATTTTTCAAAATCAGCGCAGGCACAAGCTTTCAAGCTGGAACCACCTTCAAAGACGGCCTGCGCCACAATGGCGGCAATCGCGATTGGCTGGGGTTTGATCGGGTGCGGGGTTTGCCGAATGCGGTTTCCAATTTGACCGATGGTCGGCCGCTATCGCAGAACACGCCACCGGCACAGTTGGAAACCGCAGGTGAAGCGTTGGCGCAACTGGGCTTTGATACCCGACGCGAAAAGATCGCGCCGAACGGTAATTTCGGCGCTGCCGGCGGTGGCAGTTTTGCCTTTAGCGAGTCGACACAATTGAGTCTGCTGGGCGCGATGCGAATCACCAACACCTGGGAAAGCAATGAAGAATTGCGCCGACGCTATGCAACCGCGGATGGCCGAACCCTGTTCGCCAATAGCGCTGCGACGCGCAATGTCACCGATCGCCTGGGCACTTTGACGGGTTTTTTGAACGCGACTTTGACCTTTGGCGAGGGCCAGCGCATACAGGCGACCAGCATGCTGCTACGGCAAAGTTCGGATCAAACCCAGATTGAAGATGGTTTTAAAGATTCCCTTACAGATATTGCCCGAGATACCGAATTAGAGTGGAATGAAAATAGTTTAATTTCCAATCAACTCAGTGGTGAAAATTATTTCAGTAATTTCAACGACTTGAGTTTAACCTGGCAAATCACCGACGCACGAGCAGCGCGCGAAAGCCCGGCAAAACGCAGCTATACGTATTTTAATTCGCAGGGGCAGTATTTCTTTTTGCCCACCACCGGCGGCAATCAAATTGCATATGAAGACTTAGACGATTCGAGTCGGGAATATCGCTTCGGTGCGAGTATGCCTTGGAGCGCGAGCGAAAATTCCGCGGTCACGTTTAGCGCGGGAATCGGGCGTCTGGAACGAGATCGTCAATCGGATTTACGTAGATTTTTGTTCTCGCCAAATTCAAATTCGGTAATTACGCCAGATATTCTTCGGCGCCCACTGAATGACATATTGACCCCACAAAATATTGGCCCAAATGGCTTTCAGCTGGTGGAAGTAACGCGCACTTTGGATAATTATGTAGGCTCGCAATCGCTGGACTCAGTATTTGTGAATGCCGATTGGATGTTTGGTGAACACTGGCGTTTCGTTGGCGGCGTTCGACGGGAAAACAATGACCAATTTATCTCTACCTTTGATATCGCTACACCCAACTTGGGCCGAGTTAATGCTACGTCAAAAGCCGTTAAGTGGCTGCCTGCACTAGCGACAACCTATTCTTTTGCTGAAGGCCAACAGCAGCTGCGTTTTAGCTATGGCCGCAGCGTTAGTCGGCCAGATTTTAGGGAATATTCTCCAGCGCCCTTTTTAGATCCAATTCTAGATATTGAATCGTTTGGCAATGCAAAGCTTAAGCCTACTGGCATAAATAACTTTGACCTGCGTTGGGAGCGCTATTTGGACGGCGATGAGAGCGTGTCAGCAGCCTTGTTTTATAAAGAGTTTGATCTGCCGATCGAGCGCGTATCAGTAGCGGGTACCGGCGGCCTTTTAAGTTATGAAAATGCCGAGTCCGCACGCAACATAGGTATTGAATTAGAAGGATTTTTACGCTTAGGTCGAGTTAATGATGCGCTGCAGGATTTCTTCATTTCAGCGAACACTTCGGTGCTGCAAAGTACCGTTAAATTAGGCGCAGCGGGGTCGGCACAAACGACACAATCCCGGCCACTCCAAGGGCAATCAAAATATCTGGTTAATATGCAGCTTGGGTATAAACCCGATGACGGAAAATGGGAAGCCACTGGTCTATATAACGTTGCTGGGCGACGTATTGCGCAAGTAAGCTCGTTTCCACTGCCAGATATCTATGAGACCCCGTTTCACCAGCTGGATTTTACCGCGCGATATCGCTTCGCCGACGAATGGACAATGGGCTTTCGCTTGAAGAATCTGTTAGATCAGTCGGTTGAATACACCCAAGGTGGTTTACCAACCCGAAGATATAAATCTGGACGGGAATTCGGCTTTAGCATCGAATGGGCACCAGAATTCCGCTAAAACAACTTTAACTTGCAACATAGGCGTCACGTCATTGTAAGGGATATCGCTTAGTTTTAGGCGCTGCCCGATTTTTGTGTTCCGTTTTTAGCCAATTTTTTCAACACACTATTATTCTTTGGAGGATTTATGTTAATTAAAAAATTACTCGCTACCGCCGTCGCAACATTGCTTTCTGGCGCGGTACTCGCTGATGTTTATGAAGCGTCATTTGAAGGCAATTGGTACAACGAAAGCCAAAGTGGGCGCGGTGTTTCGGTAGATTACGTGCCACAAAGCGGCGGCAATGGCACTTACTACATCATCAGCTTCACCTATGACGCCCAGGGCAACCCGACCTGGTTGCAATATCTAGCGACCGGTCGTGAGGGCCAGCGTCTGTTTAAAAACGTTGAAGTGTCGCGCGTCTCAGGCGGCGCACCAGGAAACACATTTCCACCGCTGTCTGCACTTTCTGTGGTTAAAGTCGGTACGGCGACAATTGATATTGCAAGTTGTTCGAAAATCTCCATTGATTTCACCCCTTCAGCAACCGCAAACATTCCGGCGGTTAATCAAGTGGTGACCCGCCTGGACGCGCCCGGTGTTGGCGCAAGTGCTTGCCCATTTGTTACGCCGTTCACCGCGTGCCCAACCGGTACCACTGCGATTGCGGGGCAAGACCGTGTCTGTGAGCTGCCGCCAATAGTGACCGGAGATTTGCGCCTTACTAACAATGCAACGTATAAATTAGCGGGTCGTGTCGCGGTTGGCGGGGCATTGAGCGCAGCGGGTGTCGTTGCCAGCAATCCCGGCCGATTGTTCATCGAACCTGGCACCGTGGTGCGCGGTGGCGATGCGAATTCATCGCGTTTAATTATCAATCCAGGCAGCAAGATTTTTGCCGAAGGCACGCCGGTCGCGCCGATCGTTTTCACCGGTGCCACCGAAGTGGGTGACGTAAACGGCACCGGTACCTGGTCTGGCCTCATCATCGGTGGCCGCGCGCCGATCAATATCGGCTGTACCCTTTCAGCCACCAACACCACATGCGACTTTGAAGCGGATCCTGGCGTTATTTGGGGCGGAACGGATCCAACGGACAGCTCGGGCGTGCTTAAGTATGTGCAAATACGCAGCGCCGGTGGCATC
>JANNYO010000457.1:0-2075 GCA_031410115.1 Rhodanobacteraceae bacterium
GTCCAGCGTGTGATGCACCAAGCCGGTGCGATGGCTGAGCAATTGTTCAACAGTCAGGAACGCGGAATTGGGGTCTTTCAAGCGAAAACTCGGCACCAGCAGGGTCACTGGCGAGTCCCACTGCAAAAAACCTTGATTGACGAACTTGCCAATTAAACTGGCAGAGATCGATTTGCTCATTGATGCGAGGCGAAACCGCGTGCTGGCATCCACCGCTTGCGCGCCGCCAACAATCGTGGTGCCCAGCGCTCGCGTCAGTACCACTTGCCCGTTGGCGACGATGCCAAGTGCCAGCGCAGGCGTTTGCGCCGTCGCCATAATGCCTTTCAGCTCAAGATCCAGCCGCTGAAGGTCGATGGCGTTGTCAACCGGACGCGCCGATATTGACTGGGAAAAAATACTTCCCCATAGCCAAAATATGTATTGAAATCTGCCCAAGCGCAAATTGAATCCCCAAAAATTATTGCGAGCTTAGCGCGGCGTGAGATCAATTTTGCCAAATCATCAATTTTGCCAAATCATCAATTCTGCCAAATCAACTGATCAGGCATTTTTTGACCGTCCGCACGCCCGCGCAAAAAATAAATTTTGGTACAGCCGTTTCGCCAAGGCAAAACAAATTTTGTTTCAGTCAGTTTGCGAACGCAAAACAAGCAAGTCAACAAATGTGAATCAAACCGCCTTTTATGACTTTGCAATTTGCTTGGTGCGGGGTAAACTCAGGCCCGCGCTCGCTTTACAACTTCTATGCCTAAACTTTCGCCAACCCTACAACAACTGACCTGCATCGGCGTTTCGCTGATCGCAGTATCGGCGTTTGCGGCTCCGGTGATTGGTTTAGCCGCAAGCTCAGATTTGCCGAAAAGCATCTCGAACGCTCCTGACGACGCTTGGGTGCCGGTGATGTTGCTCGATAATCACAGCGCCGGAACCAAGCTGTTGGGATTAGCGCAGGTCAAAGATATTGAAAATGGCTTTCCCTACAAAGTTGGGCTGTACCAACTCGTGGGTGCGACAAAATTTGGCGCCAGCGGTTTATCGAGTGAAATTAGTATCGGGAAAATGACGTTGACACCGGTATGCACGGTCGGTATTGCGCCCCGCTGCGAACCGCTGATTGGGGTATTGGGTGCTGCCAGCCAATTGGGTGCCAGTGCCCGCTATCAACTAGGGCCCGTGCAACTGAATGCCGGTATTTACAGCGGTGATCGGGGCTACACGCAGCTTCTAAACCCGTATCTACCGTTTCCATCGTCACCGACCCTGACATTTTTGAATGGCGCTGGCAAACAAACCGGCCTGAATTTGCAGGCGGCGTTGGATTCGAACTTCGGTCGTTTTGGTTTGGGTTTGGACTTTGCCAAAACGCCGATTTCCGCTGCCACCGCGGGCGGTTTCCCAAGCGCAAGATCACAGCTAAACGAAGGAAGCCTGAACTTCAATTGGTTGGGCGGATCATTCGGCACCCAGTTGTCCACACGGATTTTAGAATTAGCCGGCAGCAATCGCGCTTGGGGTGGCCTTGATTTGGGTTTGACCTGGCGTACGCCGTGGCAAGGAACATTAACTTTCGGCGCGAAAAACCTCGTCGTTAGCGGCAAGCCACCGACCTATCTGGATCCCGAGCGCGCCAGCGACGCCGTCGATCAGGAGCGCGTGCCTTACGTGCGGTATCAGCAAGATTTGTAATTCGTCTTGCAGTGGTTGCGAATCCAAATCCGAAGTCTATAATCTGCGCGGCACCGAGACGGGGGGGTAGCTCAGTTGGGAGAGCGCGTCGTTCGCAATGACGAGGTCGTGAGTTCGATCCTCATCCTCTCCACCATCTCAGAAAGCCAGAAAGACAGCGATGGTCGGTATGCATAAAAGCTATCGGCCTTTTTTAATTCTGACAAAAATTTAATGGTTGCAATCGCGCAGCCGAGCGAAGCGGAATTTTTAAAGTTTTGCAGGCCATTTGGCCCGGTATCAGCATCGTCCAAATCATTCGTTACTGGGAAGCCATTACGGAACCCAATAGGGCGTGGCACATTGAATTCCAGACGCGTGAAAAAGCGAATTTTCAATGCCGCGTT
>JANNYO010000458.1:0-10598 GCA_031410115.1 Rhodanobacteraceae bacterium
CTTGGTGGTGCTTGGCCGGTGCTGGGTGCGTGGCCGGCCATGCTTTGTAGGCGGGAATCCAAATCCAGATACTGATCACGCGCACGCTTTTTTAGCTGCTCAAGCTCAAAACTTTGCTGCTCTGATGTGGCGCGCAGCTGCTGTACTTCGGTTTGCAGATCATTCAAACGCTGCAACAGTTCCAGCTGGGTGGCTTGCGCATTATTCGCACCGGCACCGACTTCAAGCTTGGCGACACGATCGGCCAAGCTCAGGCGCGATTGTGCGCGGGCAGGTCCTGCAAATAAACCGCTGGCGCAAACGCAAACGGCGGCCACCAGGGCCGCCGTTTGCATCCATGCGAGCGGTCGTGGCGAAATCGACACGACATTCATGGTTTTTTCCTTAGTTACGCAACAGCTTTGGGCTATTACTTGCTGTAGGTGAATTCAACGCGACGGTTGTTTGCCCAGCACGAATCGGTGCTTTCGGTGCAGGTTGGTTGTTCTTCGCCGTAGCTGACGCCTTCGATTTGGCCGCCGCTTGCGCCTTTGGCTTTCAACATGTCCATAACCGCATTGTTACGACGCTCGCCCAAGCCCAAGTTGTATTCACGGGTACCGCGCTCATCAGCGTTGCCGCCGAGCGTCAGTTTGTAGCCGGCATTCATGGTCAAAAACTTCGCGTGGCAGCCAATCATTTCGCTGAATTCGCCGCTGATTTCGGTGCGATCCAAATCGAACTTAACGGTACGCGCCATCAGGCATGGGTTGCGATCGAGGCCGGTAGGTGTGAAATCCATGCTGGCGTCATCGCCCTTCATGCCGGTATCGGTGTCGGTTGTTGCAGGTGGAACGTTACCTGGGTCACCGCCATTCATGGCTGGCTTCACTGCTCTGTTACAAGCAGAAAGACTAACGATAGTAAGGGCAACTGCGAGTAAACGAATCGAGCTATTCATGGTTTGATTCCTTAAATTGAAAAGGGGGGGTCAAAAGTAATTAGCCCGAGGTATACGCATGCCGAAAGGCAGGTGGACACAGGGCAGTTAGGTAAATTTAATCAACGCAAGTTTGACGGGTTTGGTTTCAACGTCGCCTGAATGAAATCGACAGGTTTTGCTACGGTTTAATTAAGTGGTTCAGCGGTTTTACCCATCCAGTTTAACAATGCGTGCTGCGCCGCAGTCGCGTGTTTGAGCTGCGCCAAGGCGTCTGCGCAGGCGATTAAATCCGCGCCGGTGTCGACATCGGTTGCGCTCGCAAAGGTGTGTAGTACGCCAAAATCTTGCATCGCCAAATTAAACTTGGCGCAGGTATCGGCGCTGCTGTAGGGGGCTGATTCCCAGGCTGCCAAAGGCGCCAGGCGATTCGCGCCGTATAGCCAAAAACCACCATCAAGCGCGGGCGCAATCGCACGGCGCGCTTGGGCATGGCGCAGATAAGCTGCAACCGCGCGCAAGACCGCGACGTCTAGATGCGGCAAATCGGCGCCCAGCAAAATCCCCGCGTCGTGGCGTGCCAACAGTTGCGCGTGTACATGGTGCATGCGTGCACCGAGGCTGGTTTGCGCGATGGATGCCTCTGATGGCTCGCCTTCCGTGTCGACTTGGCAAATGCGTGCCATGTTTTGCCACATAGGCGCCGCCATCGCTTCCGGCTCGCCCACCGCCCAATAGACTGTAGCGCCGCTCAGAATCGCGACTTCGGCAACCGCAGTGGCGGCGAGTTGATACCAACTGTCGGCATATTGCTGCCCGTGCGTTTTGGCAAGGCGGGTTTTCACCGGCGAAACACCCGGTGTCTTGACGAAAATAGCGATGCCAACACTCACGATTTTTCCGCTATCAGCGGTCGAGCCCGTTTGGCAAAAAAGCGCGCCTGTTGCCAGCTTAGGCGCAGATGTTTAAGCGTCGTCGCACCCCAGCCAAATTGCTGATAGCGCCGCGCGCTCGTGCTAATGCTGGCACCGATCGCGCGTATCGCTATGCCAGAATGGCGCGCGTGCCAAACCAGCGCGTGATCTTCTGCGCTATCGAGCGTTTCGTCATAGCCGCCTAGGGTTAAAAAACTGGCGCGCGATAGCATTAGCGCTTGATCGCCAAACGGCAAGTGAAACAGTCGCGAGCGCCACCACACGCCGAATTCATTGATGCGAAATTTCCAGTTGCGGCTGGCAAAGCGCAGGTCAAAATAATACAGCGCATTTTTTTCCGTACTGAGCGCACGGGCGAGCGCGAGCGGCGTGTTCGCACTTAAGCCCGAGTCGCAATGGACAAACCAAAGCTGCGGATTTTGTGTTGCATTAGCGCCGGCGTTGAGCTGCTTTGCGCGCCCGACGTCGGCATGTATACAGCTGAGCTTTGCCGCAAGTTCGGGGCGTTCTGCCACCACCGGTAACGGGTGATCTACGCTAAAAACCAGGCAAATTTCCGCACCCGTGGGCAAAAAGCCTAGCTGTGGTAACAGCGCACGCCAATCCTCATCACCCGGGCCGATTGGAATAATCACGGCGAGTTTGCGCAAATCATCGATATTCGCCGCTACCACTTGGTTTCGTTCTCCGCCGGAATCGGGATGTACAAGCTGACGTTTAGCCCGGGCGCATTTGCATCCGTGCATGCGGGTTTAAATTTGGCATAGCCGCCCAGGGTTTTCATTCGACTTGCCAAATTTGCCAGTCCACGACCACTGACTTTTCCAGTTGGCGATGGCGTCAAGGTGTTGACGCGAGTTGCCGCTTCGATCAATTCAGCTGGCAATCCACGACCGTTATCACACACCGAAATTTCCAACACAGAGCCCGCATCGCGCGCGCTGATCTGCACTTCGCTGGCGTTCGCGTGCTTGAGTACGTTCACCAGCGCCTCTTGCAGCGCGCGAAAGATATTGAGCGTACGCCGGGGCGACAGTTTTAAACCTTCGCGCAGACTTGCCGTGCGCCACACGCTTGTCAGGCCCGCTGCGCGCAGCCGGGGCTCGCTGCGGCTGCGAAACTGCCCAAGCGCTTCGGCTAAGTCATTGCCCATGCTGTCGATCGAATCCATCACCAGACGCAAATCAGCGATCGCTTCAAGCAGCGCTTGCTCCATTTGCTGCTGATTCATGCCCTCGCGCCGCACCGCAGCTAATAAGGAAACTAACTGTGAGCCGGCGCCATCGTGCAAATCGGTGGCTAAGCGGTGGCGCTCATCGACCAGCATGCGCTCGCGCTCCAGCGCTTGGCGCACGTTAAATTCGCGCTCAAGCGCAATTGATTTTTCTTGCACCCGCTGATCAAGCACTAGGTTTTGCGCCTCAGCTGCGCCCAGCAGTAAAACGAAGCGCTGCAATAATATAGAGCCAAACACCACGACCAGCGGCAACACACCCAAGTGAAACAGCAGCGTACTGGCGCTCGGTAGAATCGCTAAAATCACTGCGCTGTCGTAGACGCCTAGGCTCAGCCCCAAAATTGCCGCCGCCGCTAACCAATATATTTGCGCCGCTCGGCGCACCCAACTGGCACGCAGCAAGGTGCCAACAATGTGCAGCCCCAGCGCCAATAACAGGCCGCGTAGAACCCAGTTGAGCGCGATTTCATAAGCCAACGTGTCGGGCAGAAAAATACTAATGAGCGCCATTGATACACCCATCACCAGCGTGGCATAGGCGAGCGAACGATCCAGCTGGGTGCGCGCCTGGGCTAAAAACTCACGGCAAAATTGCTGCACACAGAGCAACGATCCGGCAAGTGCGATATGAATAAACGCCAGCCAGCAATGCCCATTGAGCGGCGCGCGGTACCAAACAAAATGCAGCAAATAGATCAGCCACAAACCCACGCCCAGCGAAAACCAGCCATACAGCGTTTCCGATGGCCGCGCCCACCAAATCAAGGCACCGAACAGCGCAATCAACAGCGCCGCGATCGCGGTGATTTGTGTCAGCGTGACGCGCGATGCGTAAATCGCGCCAAAGTGCGCTTCTAAGGCATCGCGCGGGCCAAACCAAATATCGGAAAGGCCAATTTCAGTCTGCGCTGCGGTCGTTGCATTCGAAACTGGTTTGAGGGCAAATTCCAGCGTGTTCCCGCCCGCGTGCAGCAGTTCGGCGGGCACTAAAAATATAAACGCTTGACGGAAACCAATTTCATCCGCGCCTGGGCGCAGGCTGATGCGTTCGAGCGGCACGCCATTCGCCCGCATTTGCATGGGCTGACGGGCGAACCCAATAAAGATCGCCTGTGGCGATAGAAAACCATTGTCAGATTGAATGCTGGCGCGAAACAGCGGGCGCGCCTGATCACTTTCACGCAATGGCAGCGTCACTTGCGTGTCGTTGGCATCAAATAGTTCGACTAAGCGCACCGCGCCAGAGATTTCTGTTGAGTTCAACACGCCGAGCGCGAGCAGCCACCCACACAGCACAAAGAAAACGGGGCCAAAAAGCGCGCGCATTGGCAAGCGTTTGCTATTCGCGCAACAGCCCAAGCTGACGCGCCTCAAACAGGGCTTCGGTGCGCGAATGTACTGCTAGCTTGCGATAAATGTCGCGCACATAGCTGACCACGGTGCTGTAGCGCAGGCCGAGCGTGTCGGCGACTTCGTCATGGCGCAAACCTTTGGCGATCAGCTTCAAAATATCGACTTCGCGATCGCTCAACGGATGCACTTGTGGTGCGGGCGCGGCAACCGGGCGAAAGCGTTTAAGCAAATGCACCGCAATTGCCGGGCTAATCGGCGACTCCCCGTCTAATACTTTCAGTGCGGCAACACCGATCGCTTCCGGCGTTTCGTCTTTCAATAGATAGCCACTGGCACCGGCTTCTAACGCCCGTACGACGTGCGATTCATCGCCGAGCGAGGAGATCACTAGTACCTCCGGGCGGGGCTCCATTTTTGCCGCCAGGGCAATCAGTTGTGTGCCTTCGCCATCGGGTAAACCCAAATCCACCAGCAGCAGTTTCGGGCGAAAACGGTCCAGCGCACGCGTGCCACTGGTGACATCAATAGCGAAATTGACCGGCTGCAATGCGGGAATACGATTCAACGCATCCAGCAGATACGCGCGTGTTGCGCCATCGTCTTCGACTACTAATGTGCTCATCGTGCTTTTCCTTATGCCGCTTCGAGCGCCAGCAAATGCGCGCGGGTGCATAAGCTTAGCGCAGTTGCGCTGTAGCCGCCCTCGAGCAAAGAAACCACCCGCCCGGTGGCGCTGAGATTGGCCTGCGCGCATAGCATCTGCGTCAGCCAGGCGAAATCATCTTCATGTGCGTTCAGCCCGCCCAGTGGATCCAGTGCGTGGCCATCAAAGCCGGCCGAAATTAAGATCAGCTCAGGCGCAAAAGCCGCCAGCGCCGGCAAAATAATACGTGTGTAGGCATCGCGAAATGCGTCACTGCCGGCCATGCGCGGCAATGGCGCGTTAACAATATTGCCGGTGCTACCGCGTTCGTCCGCCGCGCCCGTGCCTGGATACAAAGGCGCTTGGTGGCTGGACAAATACTGCACCTTCGGCTCGGACCAGAAAATATCTTGCGTGCCGTTGCCGTGGTGGACGTCGAAATCAACGATTGCGACCCGGCTAAGCCCAGCATCCAGTGCGGCGTATGCAGCAACCGCAATCGAGTTGATTAGACAAAAACCCATTGCCTGATTGCGCGTCGCGTGGTGCCCAGGCGGGCGTACGGCGCAAAACACCCGGCGCGCAGGCCCCGCAATAACCGCTAAAACCCCAGCGACCGCCGCACCTGCTGCGGCACGCGCGGCGTTTAGCGAATGCGGGCCGAGCACGGTATCCGGATCAATGCGCACGTATTCGCCAACATGTTCGTGGGCAAAAAGCTGCTCGATTAATTCAGCGCTGTGCGCGCGTACCAACATGTCGCGCGTTGCCAGCGGCGCGGTAGTCGGCTGATGCCCAAGCGCACGTGCCGCCGCTAATACCGCTTCTAAACGAAAACTAGCTTCCGGGTGGCCGGCACCTGGGTCGTGCGCTAGGCAATCGGGGTGGGTGTAAATGATCAGGGGTTGGGTCATGGCGGCGGCGCCTTTCTTGCGCTAGGCCTTACGCCGCTCATGCTGCCAAAGCACTTCACCGTGGCCTGAGGCGCGCGCTAACACGCGGCACAGCACAAACAGCAAATCGCTCAGGCGATTTAAATAGCGAATCACTTCCGGGCGCACGGCCTCATCTTTGCTTTTTGCCAGCGTTACGGTTTCGCGCTCGGCGCGGCGGGTGACGGTACGCGCAATATGGCAGCTAGCCGCCGCCATGCCGCCGCCGGGCAAAATGAAATCCTTGAGCGCGGGCAAATCGGCGTTGAAGCCATCTAAATCTTGCTCTAAGCGATCAATGTCGGCCTGATGAATCAGCGCCATGCCCGGCACACACAGCTCGCCGCCTAAATCAAACAGCTGATGCTGCACGCGCGTCAAAACCGACTGCACTGCTTCTGGAATATCGCACGCCAAAACCACGCCAATGCAGCTATTTGCCTCATCAACCGTGCCATACGCGTTCACGCGCAGGCTGTCTTTCATAACGCGGCTGCCGTCGCCCAAACCGGTCAGGCCTTCATCGCCGGTGCGGGTATAAATTTTGCTGAGTCGATTGCCCATCTTAAGCACGCACCCAGTTGCGCGCGCGCTGTTGATAGAACGCATAGCCACCAAACAACAGCGCGGAATAAATCAGCGTGCCATACAAATCATTGCGGAAAAACGGCACCGCCATCCAGAAACATTGACCCAGGCCACTGACAGTGTGCGCATACATATTGGTGCTTGCCCAAACGGCAAAATTGGTCACCGCGAAAAACACCGCCGAGCTTGACAGTGCATAGCCCAAAACACGCAAACCCGAAACTTGCTTGGCATTCCCGCCCCGGGATAGGCGCATGCCCAGATAAAGCGTAAATCCAAAGCAGGCGTAAACAACCGGAATGAGGTTATGCAGGCCAATGACCAAATCACTGAGCAGCATTGCCGTGATTGGCACCAGCAGTGCCAATTTGCGGTCTTTTAAATAGCAACCGGCAAACAGTGCCACCGCACCCACCGGGGTGAAATTACCCAAGCCGTCAATACTAACGAATCGCCCGAGCATCGCCAGAACTACCAAACCTAACGCGACTAAAACAGCCGTGTTTGGGGTTAAATTCACCGGCTGCTGTGATTCTTGATTTGGATGCGTCATGGCTTGCTGCTCAATTCGTTTGCTGGTCGCGAACTATAGCGCATCTCTAAAACGGAATAGCCGATGACGATTCGACACACTTTGCGATCATTAAAACGCACACCGATCTTTACGATCGCGATGCTGCTCTCCCTGGTTCTGGGCACCGCATCGGTCGGGTCGATGTTCGCCGTTGTGCACGGCGTGCTGTTGGCACCGCTGGCGTATGGAGATCCTGATCGCCTTGTGCGCGTTGGCCTGAGTTCTACTGCCGTAGCGCCTGCAGGCGAGACTTCTTTTTCCGTACCGCTTACAGGCGAGACTGCTTTTTCCGTACCGCCTACAGGCGAGACTTCTGCAGCGATGCAGCAACCGCCAGCGGTGTTTTTTCTCTATCAGCGGCTTGCAAGGCGTCTTCGCGACATCGGATTTTACCGGACTGGCAACGCCAATATTTGGACGTCCGGCGATGGTGACCAGGCGGAGCGGGTCGCCGCAACTTGGGTCAGCGCGTCGGTTGTGCCGCTGTTGCAAGTCCCGCCGTTACTTGGGCGCGCGTTCACGGCCGATGAGACCCGCACCGGCGGCGCTGGCGCGGTGATCCTAAGTGAGTCAGTCTGGCGCAGCCGTTTCCATGCCGCTCCCGATGTGATCGGCAAGACGCTGATGGTTAACAGCGTTGCACGCGAAGTCGTTGGCGTCATGCCTGCGCAGTTTGCGTTCCCAACGCCCGACACGCGCGTGTGGTTGCCGGTGCGGCCGGAAAGCACCGTTACTGTGGGGGATTTTTCCTACTCGGGCATCGCGCGCTTAGCGCCGGGTGCCACCGCCGAGCTTGCGCAGCGCGAGCTTAGTGGGATTTTATCGAAATTGGCGGAGTCCTTTCCACGCTTGGAATCATCTAGCGTGTCCGCAAGCGGAGACTCATCTAGCGTGTCCGCAAGCGGAGACTCCGGCGCTGCGACCGCGACCTGGCTCGCTGAGCTCGCGCCAACGCCGGTCGTCACAGACTTACGCGCGGCGATGACTGGCAGCATCGCGCGCCCGCTGTGGCTGCTCGCGGCAGCGTCTGGGTTGGTGTTGCTGGTTGCGTGGGCAAACGTGGTCAATCTGATGCTGATTCGCAGCGATGGCCGGCAGTTGGAACTCGGCGTGCGCGCTGCAATCGGCGCGAGTCGTCTGCGCAACGCCACGCATTTCTTCGGCGAATCCGTGCTGCTGGGGGTATGCGCTGGCGTGCTCGCGCTGCTGCTGACTTACGGCGCCGTGCGCGCGCTGGTGGCGTTCGGGCCCAGCGATGTGCCCAGGCTTGCTGAGTTAGGTCTAGACGCGAGCACCGCAGGTTTTATGTTGCTGATTACGACGTTAGCAGTGCTTGTATCTGGCACCGTACCGGCGCTTCGGGTGCACAGCAGCAGCCTTGCAAAAAACCTATGCGACGGCGCTCGCGGTGCCTCGGCGGGAAAGTCCCGGCAGCACCTGCGTGCGGGCATCACCATCGTGCAAATCGCGCTCGCGCTGGTGGTCTCGCTCGGATCAGCACTGCTATTGCGCACGGCGCATCGTTTGTATGCCGTGCATCCTGGGTTTGACGCCAACCAGGTCACGATTATTTGGACACAACTGCCGTTTGCGCGCTATGACGATGCCGCTGCGGTGGCGTTTTACGCGCGCTTGAGCGATCGTGTTCGTCAACTCGCGACGGTGCGCGCTGTGGGTTTGACGATGCAAGTACCGCTGACTCCAGGTGAAACGCTGCAGCAGACGATTAAAATAGACGGCGAGCGCACGCAATCGCTGCCGGTGAATGTCGTTGACCATGGCTATTTCGCCGCAATGCGGATGCCACTACTCGCCGGAAGCAACTTTCGCGCTAGTGCGCTGGAACGGGGGCAGGACATCATCATCAGTCAGCGCACCGCAATGACGCTGTTTGGTCATGCAAGCCCTGATCCCAGCGCTGCGGCAGTGGGAAAGCGCGTGGCGCTTGCGCCGTCGGGGCCGACCTACACCATCATCGGCGTCGTCGGTGATGTGCGCGCGCGTGATCTGGCGATTGCGCCCTCGCTCATGCTGTATCGGCCGCAGGTCGTGCCAATAGATGCGACTTTAGAACCTGCCGCCCGGCGCACGATGGCGCTGGTGGTTCGCTCAAGCACCGCACCCGACGCCATCGTGCCGACAATTCGCCAGATCGTGCGCGCACTTGACCCTAGCGTGCCGATCTTTAACGTGCAGACCCTGCAGGGTGTCGTGCAAAGCTCGACCGCACGTCGCACACTCGCGCTCACGCTGACTACCGCCGCCGCCGCTATCACCCTGCTGCTTGGCATGATCGGGCTGTACGGCGTCATGGCCTATATGGTCGCGCTGCGAAACCGTGAGTTCGGCGTTCGAATCGCCTTAGGTGCAAACCGCAGTCAAATCACCCGGTGGGTCGCGCTGCGCGGCATCGCACTTACCGCAAGCGGCGTCGCACTGGGTTTTGTGTTTTATGCGTTGGCGGCACCATTTTCGCGCGCGTTTATTTTTGGTGTCACCACCGCCGACCCTGTACTGCTGGTCGGCACCACATTTTTAGTGCTGGTCACCGCGTCACTGGCAAGCTGGCTGCCAGCACGACGGGCGGCGCGTATCGATCCGTTGGTGGCACTGCGGGCGGAGTAAGTCCCAAGAATCGTAGTCTGCTGCCTATAAAACCGACATTTGCGGGCAAACTTGCGCAGCGCACTGCCCAAATCCAGCGGCACCTGGTTGGCTGTGGTGTTCGGCGCGGTCGCATCAGACGGTGCGACTATGCCCTGGTAAGACACGCCGAGTTGATAGAGTCGGCCGTGCGCAATGAACTGCACATTCTGATAGCTATCACCGCTCGCACAGCTGCCACCCCAAACGATTTGCGGCCACGCGTTGCCCTCGGCGTCTAACAGTGGCGCTTGCTTGATTTCTGAGGCGCTGCATTTGTGCGTGCGCAAAAAATAGCGCATGACTTGCGGCAGTTTTCTGGCGTCGGCAAATGAATTCGGCGCCGATTGATTTGCTCTGGCTGCGCTAGTGCTGGGAATCTCGGAATAGTTGAAATGATACAGATAGCGGATTTGACCGAAACGTTTTGCCGTGTCGCCTTCCGGCGAGACGACTGCATCGCCCTGGGTGGAGTGGGTTTGCACCGCGCCCCAGGGCGTGTTTTGCGCGAAATCATAAGTCTTCAGTGCGCCGGTGACCGGCATATCTATTTGATGCTGGGCCGTCTCGATGTCGATGTTGAGATCGACTGCGTGTGCCGCGCCCACAAGCGTCACCCAGCCCAGCCCAATAAAAAAACTGCGCGTAGGGCTTGCCACAAAAATCAAATCTGCAAAATTCACTCGAAGCCGTCCGTCGTCCACGGCAGCTCGACTTCGGCGCGCTGCGCGATCACGGCAAGCTGCATGCGAATTATTGCGGGTCCCTCGAGCA
>JANNYO010000459.1:0-6521 GCA_031410115.1 Rhodanobacteraceae bacterium
TTCGATCAGTTCGCTCAAAAACCGGCTGACTTGCCGCACGTTTCTAGAGACTTCTGACATGCCTTTTTTTGCGGCGTCTAGCTCTTCCAACACCATCATCGGGATGTAGACGTCATGTTCCTCGAAGCGAAACAAGGCGGCGGGATCGTGCATCAGCACATTGGTGTCAAGCACGTACAGGCGGCGTTTTTTGGTCATGCGATCTTTGTATTTGGGTTTCGGTTGTCAGTGTCGGCGGTGCGGCTAACCTTTAATCGGCTCTAAAATCGCGTCTAAATTGAGCGAATCACAGAATTCCAGGAAGTCATCGCGTAGGCCCGCGATATGCATGGTGATTGGAATGCCGATACTCAAGGTGGCGGTGAACATTTCCGCACCGGTTTGCGCCGCTTTATAGCGGCTAGAGCTCAAGGTGTCGATGCTGATGCTGCGGCGCGAGAAAAATTCCGCGATTTGATTGAGCACGCCCGGGCGGTCGGCGGCGATGACTTCAATGGCGTAGGGCAACGTGTTACCCGGCAAAACCCGCGCGCCGGTGCGTTTGAGCGTGACGGATAGATTATCTTCGCGCTGCACGCGTGCAATCGCAGTCTCAAACTTTGCCAATGCATCCCAGGCGCCACCGGTGAGCAATTGCACGCTGACGTCGCGGCCTAACATCGTCACACGCGCTTCAATTAGATTGCAGCCCGCATCCACTACGCGCTTGGTCAGCGATGTTAGAAGTGCGGTCTCGCCGCCAGCAATGGCGCTGACGAGCAGGAAATTATCTTGTACCGGGGGGCGCGATTCAGTATCGGTCGGGCCAATTTCGGTGCTGAGCTTGAGTTTAGCCATAGTTTCGGGGCGTTAGCTTGGATTGAACTGATCCCCCAGCATACTTGTGGCGCACAAGGTGCCGCAACTAACATCGACGCACTTTGACAAATCTTGGCCTCAATGCCCGCTTCTGCACTCAACGCGACTCACTCCAGCTTTCAGGGCAGTATTTGTGCACTGATTACGCCGTTTTTGGCCAACAGCCAAATCGACTTTGTCGCGCTCGCGCGGCTAATTGAGCATCAAATCGCCGGCGGCACCGATGCACTGGTGATAGCGGGCAGCACGGGCGAGTCGGTTTCGCTTGAAACGGCTGAATTTGCCGAGCTATTGGTGGCAAGCGTTAAAATAGCGAACGGTCGTATTCGATTGATTGCAGGCACCGGCACGCCCAGCACCGCGCGCAGCATTGAACTTGGGCACATTGCGGCCGCCGCAGGTGTGGACGGTGTTTTAGCCGTCACGCCTGCCTATTGCCGCCCAACGCAGGATGGGCTTTTTCAACATTATCAAGCACTTGCAGATGCCAGCGTGCTGCCGATTTTGCTTTACAACGTGCCGTCGCGTACCGCAGTGGATCTGTTACCTGAAACCGTTGCGCGTTTAGTTGGGCATCCGAAAATCTGTGGGATCAAAGAAGCGCTGCCGGAGCTGGCGCGAATTGAATCTTTGCTGGCGCTGCAAAACGCAAAATTTGACGTGCTGAGTGGTGATGACCCAACTGCCGCCAGCGCACTAAAACTGGGCGCACGCGGGCTGGTCAGCGTTGCCGCCAACGTTGCACCTGAGCGCGTCAAACGGATGGTTAGTGCCGGGCTTGACGGTGACCATGCCGCGGCGGCTAGTCAAACGCAGTCGCTGGAAGGGTTAATGGCGGCACTTGCACTCGAACCGAATCCGATTCCGGTCAAATGGGCGATGGCGCATTTGGGTTTGTGCGGCCCTAAAATTCGCCTACCGCTGACGGAACTCAGCCCAGAAATTCAACCAGCCCTGATCCTGGCATTGGCACAAATGCGCACGACTTCGGCGTTGTTACAAACGCTCGCAACTTCAGCGTTGCCTACTTCTGCACTCGCCGCCTAACTTGCGTTGCTGCAAGCAAAGCGAATCAATCAAAACTTTTTAGGACACAACTCATGACTGCGCTCAATTTCAATCGCCTAAACCTTGTTGCGCTCGGCGCATTTGCTGTTTTAAGCCAAACCGGCTGCGCCTGGATGCTGCCGAGCGATCCATATATGGAAGCAAAAGTGGTCAAGGCAATTGATGTGCCTGCGCCGCTGGATGCGCCGACGCCTGACCCGAATCTGAGCATTCCCGACGGTGAAGTCGCAGGTAAAGCAATTGTCGGCGGACACCTGCCACCGCAAGCGGCGCCAGCATTGCAAGACGAGCCGCGCGTTGAAGCGCCAGCTGTGGACAAGCCGCAGGGATAGTCATGCGGCGCATCAGCACCCGATCAACGAAGCCCTGCGCGGTATTGTTCGTCGCGTTGCTGTGTTGTCTATGTGGCTGTAAGGAAAAAGCGACGCCACCGGGTGTGCCAATCGAGATGGCGTCAGCACCAGTCGCTAGCGCTAACACTGACTCCGGCGCTGGCACACTGCACGCGGATGAATTGATTCCATTAAACGCGCCGATTGTTCACTACCAGCCGGCGCCCAAAGCGACTGGCGCGAATGCCGCACGCGAGGTTGAATGGCTCGATCTAATGAGTTCGAGCGATCGCAAACGCCTAGAACAAGGTGATCTGCCAATCCCCCACGACGGCGCCGAAGCCGCGTTCACCCAGGGCATGAAATCGCGCCAAGCGCCTGGTTTTTCCGCCGTGCATACCTTTGATCACCAGCGAGTTAAGCTCGCGGGCTATTATGTGCCGCTGGAACAAACCGATGCCGGTGAGCTGTTGGAAGTGCTTTTTGTACCCTACTACGGCGCCTGCATCCACGTACCGCCGCCACCGGCAAATCAAATTATTTATGCCAAGTTAAAAAATCCAAGCACCGAATCAAGCATGTATGACGCGTATTGGCTTGAAGGAACCTTAGTGGCGAAGGCGCATAGTAACGGCCTTGCCGAAACCGGATACACCATGATGGACGCGGAGTTAACGCCCTGGCAGTAGCAAGCCTGTGTGTAGTTCCGATGCCTCGACTTGTCTGCCGTGTCCGCAAGCGGAGACTTGCGCACATTTTTAAAAATTGCCGCTAGTGTGAATGCGTTTCCCAAGACTAAACTTAGTCTTTATCCAGCGGAATGTCGCCGTGTCTAAATTCACTTTTGTTTTCCCCTGCATTTTCGCCTTTTGCGCCCACGCGTTTGCGCTTGAAACCAGCGCCCTCAGCGATTTTTCCCAGTGGCAGTCGGAGTTTGCAGCGCGCGCGCCGAACTCAGCGGAATTGGCGCAGGGCGTGCAGTTGGCAAAGCTGCGGCGGGTGGCACTGAGCGAGCTGATTCAGACCGATCCAGACGCCGCGTTGGCAGCATCTATCCCCGCAAACGCCCGCTTAGCGCTGCCCGAGTCGGTGCGCGCAGAGCTTGAAGCCATTGTCGAAGCAGATGCGCTCTATACCAATCGGGTCGATATGTTTCATTCCCCAGCACCTGGGCACAACCATGCGGCGATGGTCAGCGGCGCAGATACGGCAGAAATGAGCGGCTTTATGTCCGCAAGCTACGTTCCGGTACTGATGGTTGGTGATGTTGCCTACTTACGCCATGCTTCTGGCGTGCGTGCGCGGGTAGTGCATTTGGAATTGCAGCCAGTGCGCGGTGTTGCCTTGGATGGTCACATCGCGATTGCCAGCGATGTCGCACGTGAAATTACCGCTGCTGCGGAACTGGCGACTGCGCAAAGCCGTTCGGCGTCGCTGAGCGTCTGTTCGCCGCAAGCGCGCGTCTATGCCCGGGTTGGCGCCGGCTATCGCGCGTTTTGTGGTGCGGCTGAACTGGGTGATTTTAATGCCGGACAAACCGCGTATTTCGAGTCCCTGATTGGCGGACCTATGCCCGCAACTGCGGCGCTCAATCCGTATACCACAGGCCCTAAAACTTTCCTTTTGATGCGCGTACGTTTTTCCGATCAAGCCGATTCGGTGCTGCCGACCGAGGTGCAGGCGCAGACGCAATTGACTGGCTTAAACGATTTCATGCGTGATTTTAGCTATGGGCAGTTGACGCAGGTGTTGGGTACCGTCACGCCGATTTTGGTGCTGGCGAATCCAACCCAATATTATATTGATCAGGGCAATGACATGGGAATTCGTACGATTTTGGCCGAAGCCCGTACGTTAGCCGCCGCAGCCGGGTTCATCTACACCAACTTTAGTTTTGAGGCGGCAAGCTATGTCGGCGGCCCAGGCGCTTTCGCCGGAGCGGCCTATGTCGGTGCGCGCGGTATGTGGCTTAAAACTGCCGATGCAGGCGTCGCCGCACATGAGCTTGGGCATAATTTAGGCCTGCTGCACGCAAATTACTGGGCACCCACCAACGCTGATCCATTGGGTGTGGGCGTTAATAATGAATACGGCAATCCATTTGATCGTTTGGGCTCCGGTGGCTCACGTGCGGCGCATTTTACCGCGAGCGCTAAAGCCCGCTTGAGCTGGCTGGCACCAGATCGCGCGGTGCGCATGTGGGGCAGGGGTGATTACATGCTGCAAGCTCAGGATCAAACGCAATTTCCAAGCGGCATGGCGGTTGGTAATGCGCTGGCGGCGTTGGTGTTGCAAGAAAAATTGTTCATGCCACTTAGCACCGCAGTGGCTAGCACGGCAGGCTTCAGCGGGCGAATTTGGCTGGAACATCGTACACAGCAAACTGCGTTTGCTAGCGCGTTACACACCAGTATCGACGCGACTGAAAATTGGCTGATGGATCTGACGCCACGCAGCCGCAACGGTAAAAATGACGCGGGTTTGCGCCTGGGCGTGACTTTGAGTGAGCCAGGTTTGGGTGTGCACGTGACCCCGATTGCGGTTAATACCAGCGTTAGCCCGCCCAGATTTCAGGTGCATTTAGAACACGGTGATTTCGCCGGGAACGTCAAGCCAACCTTGGCTTTAACTGCTAATACCTTGAGCGCTGCCATCAACGTACCGATTACCTTCACTTCGGTTGCCAGCGACGCTGATGGCGATTCTTTGGCCTACTCCTGGGAGCGCGAAGACAGCGGCTTCGTCACGCAAAATGCAAATCAGATCGTACAAAGCTTTACCGCTGCAGGAAAATACCGCGTGCGCTGCCGTGCGAGCGACCTCCGTGGCGGCAACGCCAGCGCGTCGGTGGTCGTCACAATTGGCACTCCAACCGGCTTTAGCCTCGCAGGCCAGGTGCTTTTGGACGGTGTGCCGGTAGAAAATGCGGTGATTGGTAACGGTTTGGCGGGCACGCTTTTTCGCCTTGCCAGCACCGACACGGATGGTCGCTTTGTCATCACCAACCTTGCTGCTGGTACCACTACATTAACTGCGGCGAAGCGTGGCCTGAGCCTAGCGCCGGTATTTACCAACCCAGTGACGATTAGCGCGGATCAGTCAAACCTTGATTTCGCCGCCGTCAGTGAACCGAGCTTCCAACTCAGTGTTGTCGATGCCATCGCCCTGCCAGGCAGCGCCGATACCGCGACCGTGCGCATTTTGCGCTCTGGCAACAGCTTGGCAGCGGCGAATGTGTTTTTCCGTATTACCGGCAACGCCACCAATCCGGCTGACTACACCGTATTGCCGGCTGGCACCGCGCCAATCAGCTTTGCTGTAGGTCAAACCCAAGCGGATTTGGTATTCACAGCCCTTGCCAACACCGCAGGCGAGCGCAGTGAAACCATGCAGGTCAGCCTATATGACGGCGTAGACTATGAACTCGTCTATCCAAGCACTGGCATAGTCAGCATTACCGGAGTGGCACCGCCCAGCAACGACAGCTTCGCTGCGCGTACCGCTGTTGGCAGCGCAAGCGCAGTATTAAGCGGCGATAATCGCCTCGCTACTTTGGAAAGCGGCGAGCCACCGCATGGGCCGAATTTTGCTGGTAATAGTTCGCTGTGGTGGAGTTGGACGGCACCTGCCAATGGCCCTGTTTCCATTACCACCACCGGCACTGCAACCACGATTGCGCTGGATATTTACACTGGCAATAGCCTGATTGCGCTCAATCCTATTGCGACAATGCTGTCAAAAAGTGCCGCTGTTGAAACCCTAAACTTCAATGCCACAGCGGGCACCGCCTACGCGTTTGCGGTGAGCGCCGAAACTGCATTCGCCACGACTGGGTTGTTTAGCGTGCAAATTCAGCAAAGCCCAGCATCGGATAGTTTGTTTGCGAATGGCTACGAGTGAGCGTGATTTAGATCTGATTACGGCCAATGCGAAATTGGGTTTTGATCGCTTTGCTAAATTGCCGCCGAATTTTCCATTAAAAATTTGGCGAATGCATCCTGATCTAGATCGCCAGCAGCGAGGCGCAGTGTCATCAGCACGGCTTCGCCGTCACTGCCAATGAAATCAAAACCATTAAGTAAACAGTGGGTTCGCGCCAAAACCCAAGCGGTGCGTTTATTGCCATCAATAAAAGGATGATTTTTTGCTAGCCCAAAAGCATAAGCGGCGGCAATAAACGCACCGCTTGGGTTTTGGCGCGAACCCACTGTTTACTTAATGGTTTTGATTTCATTGGCAGTGACGGCGAAGCCGTGCTGATGA
>JANNYO010000460.1:0-8712 GCA_031410115.1 Rhodanobacteraceae bacterium
AGAGCAAATTGAGATCGGGTCTAGCCACAGTCATCCTCCAATCGGCAGCTGCACTGACATAGCGTCAGACGCAGGTATTGAGTGCGTAGCATGCGCCTTCCGCCAGCAGTGGCCAATGCCTAACCTAGAGGCGCTTGCACGGTTTTCGTGCAAGCAAAACGAGAGGATAAAGCCATGGCTGGTAATACTTTTGCAAGCTCGATGGAGGCAATCAATCTGGGCTGGGGAACGCTTAGTACCGACGTTGTCGCCGCTTGTGTTGACCACTTGGAAGCCTTGCTTAAAGCACCCGACACCGAAGAATGGTTAGCGGCGCTGCACCGTGGGGCCCCGGCAAGCACGGAGCTACATCGCGATCCGACACACGGCTTTATGCTTTTGGCGCATACCGAAAACGCAGGGCTTTACCGGCCACCGCACGATCATGGTCGGGGCTGGGTGATCTATGCCGTGCAGCGGGGCGAAATCGAAATGGGGAGCTATGCGCGGGTTAGCAACGAAGATGGCAGCGTTGAACTGGTCAAACGGAATTCAACTCGGGTGGGCGCTGGGCAAGTTCAGGTGTATCTGCCGGGAGATATCCACGACACACACTGCATGACCGGGCCTGCACTGCTATTTCGCTTCACCGATCGAGATTTAAGGATCGAGGACCAACAGCTGCACCGCGTGACTCGCTACGTCGAAAAAATTCGGCCGCAGGGCGACCCGAATCAACGCTCGCCAAGCAATCGAAACGCCAGTTTAGCCAGGGTGTGGACTGTAGGCGCGTCCACATGATGCACGAATTCGCAGCCACCGCTCAGACCGACGACGCGCCGACGATACCGCCCATGCAGCGCCGATTTGCAATTGCTGCGGTGTTGGCAGCGATGGTGCTGGCAGTGTTGGACGCCGCGATTACCAACGTGGCGCTGCCAACGATCGCACGGCTGCTGCATGTGGCGCCGGGAACATCCGTCTGGATAATCACCGCCTATCAAACCGGCCTGGTGATCGGCCTGCTTCCCTGTGCTGCATTTGGCGAAAGCCTGGGCAATCGCCGCGTATTTAGCGCTGGCGTTGCGCTCTTCACGGCAGCGTCAGCCCTGTGCGCGCTGTCACCGTCGCTGCCTTGGCTGATCGCAGCGCGATTACTTCAGGGTCTGGGCGCTGCTGCCATCATGGCGCTTGGCATTGCGTTGCTGCGTCAAGTTGTACCTGGTCACCAGCTAGGCGCAGCAATCGCTTGGAATGCATTGGCCGTCGCGTTGGCGACGGCGGCCGGCCCGGCCATTGGCGCGGTGATTCTGGCTAGCTTGAGCTGGCCTTGGCTATTCGCCTTGAACCTGCCCCTAGGCGGGATGGTTCTACTGGCAAGCCTTGCCCTGCCGGGTAGCGTCGGAACTGCGCGCCGCGTGGATCGCCTGAGTGTGGCGCTCAATGCTTTGAGCTTTGCGCTCTTCGTGGTGGGCGCGGAAGTGCTGGTCGACAAGCCGGCGCTGGCTGGTGCGTTGATTGCTACCGCAGCCGTCGCCCTGGCCCTGTTGGTTCGCCGCGAATTGCCGGACAAGTCTCGCGGCAGCGACACGGCGAACAAGTCTCGCAACAGCGACAAGGCGGACAAGTCTCGCGGCAGCGACAAGGTCGTACTGCCATTAATTCCTCTAGACCTGCTCGACCTAGCTGCGTTCCGAGTATCCATAATTGCCTCGGTTTTTTGTTTCACGGGCACAACGATGGGCCTACTGGCGCTACCTTTTTACCTACAGCACAGTTTGGCGCAAAACGCGCTCATGACCGCGCTGTACATGACGCCGTGGCCCTTGACGGTAGCGATCGCAGCCCCAATCGCCGGCCGCCTAGTCAATCATGTGTCAACCGCATCGCTGTGCGCCGCCGGTGGCATTTGCCTAGCGACTGGGCTTACCGCAGCAGCGCTTTGGCCACTGCATGACAATTTGGCGCCCCTGTTCGCAATCACCGTGCTTTGTGGCGTGGGATTTGGCCTTTTTCAGGTGCCCAATAACCGCAATTTGTTTGCTTTAGCAAACAAGTCAACAGGAAAGTGGTTCCTCTCAGCGCCACCGGACAGAACGGGCGCCGCAGGCGGGATGCAAGCCACCGCCAGATTGGCAGGCCAAACCGCAGGCGGGGTTGGCATGAGCCTACTTTTCAATCTGGCATCGATTGATTTGGCACCCAGAATCGCGCTCGGGATCGGCGCGATATTGACCTTGGTGGCCGGGCTCGTCAGTACGCTGCGATTAAATCAACTGAATGAAGCTGGCAACGAAACTTGTTTGCCGTGTCGCCTTCCGGCGAGACTTAATGTCAAACAATCCAACCAAACGCATGCGAAAGTTTGACCAGCAGATAAGCCAAGCCACCGGCAATTGGAATCGTCAAAATCCAGGCCCAAACCATGCGCTGCACCACCGACCATTTAATCGCGTTGGCGCGTTTTGCCGTGCCCACACCCATAATAGCGGCGGAAATATTGTGTGTGGTGGACACCGGAATGCCGAGCGAGCTGGCAATACCGATCATTGTCGCGGACGCGGTTTCGGCGGCAAAGCCGTGAATCGGGTGCAGTTTGACCAGCTTGTGGCCTAAGGTTTTAATAATGCGCCAACCGCCCGCTGCGGTGCCGGCGGCCATGGTGATCGCGCAGGTGATCACAATCCAAAGCGGCACTTTGAAATCTTTGCCAGTTTCGGTGAGCACTAAAAAATTGAGCCAGCTGGGCAAATTGTCGAGCGCGCCTGCGGCGGTGCCACCGGCTAAGGCAAGGGCAATGATGCCCATGGTTTTTTGCGCATCATTGGTGCCGTGCATAAAGCCCATCGCGGCAGCAGACACGATTTGCAAGCGGCCAAACAGTTTATTCATCACTTTCGGGCGCGCCAAACGCCCCAACCCACCGCCCGCTTGCGACATTTTTGCAATCACTGCAAACATCACGCCCATAATTAAAAAGCCGAGCAGAAAGCCGCCCAAAGGTGAGCTAACCATCGGCACCACGACCTTCCAAAGCAGACCTTTGCTGTGATAAATCGCATCACCCGCTTCGGCTGGCACCGACCAAATCAACGCGTTCCAGTTATTGCCCGACGCCGCAAGCGCTGCGCCACACAGCCCGCCAATCAGTGCGTGCGATGAGCTCGATGGCAAGCCCCACCACCAGGTCACTAAATTCCACACGATCGCGCCCAAAAGCGCGCAGATCAACATCGCCGGCGTCATCGCAACCACATCGGCGTTGATTAAGCCGCTAAAAATCGTTTTTGCCACTGCGGTGCCGGCTAGTGCGCCCAATAAATTCATCGAGGCCGCCATGATGATGGCTTGGGTTGGCGTCAGAACTTTGGTGGCAACCACCGTTGCGATCGAGTTTGCGGTGTCGTGAAAACCATTGATGTACTCGAAAATCAGTGCAATCAGCACCACCAATAAAACCACCGTGAGCGTCATGGCGTGCTTAGGAGTTTTTCAATACGATGTGATAAACCACATTGCCCGCGTCGCGGCAGCGGTCAATCGCTTTTTCCAGTAACTCATATAGGTCTTTCAGGGCAAAAGCGGTGAGCGGTTGATAGCGCCCGGTGTAAACATCGCGATAGTTCTCTAAGATCAAACGGTCCGCTTCGGTCTCGATGGCTTTTAGGCGATCCACCGCAATTTTCGCCTCCTCCAGCTTCATTTTGCGCAACATCGGCACAATTTCGACCACGGCGCTGGCAGCTTTTTCCACGAGCGCTGCGCGCGGAGAAAAATCGACGTCTTCCAAGAGTTTGCGCGCCAGCATAAAGCGCTCGGCAAACTTTTCGTTTACTTTTGGAATTTTGTACAGCGCGCTCGACAGTGCCTCAATGTCTTCGCGTTCCAGTGCGGTGACAAAAGTGTTGACCAATTCGCGCCCGATGCGCTCAAACAGCTCTTTCTCACGCGTGCGCGCGGCGCTGAACTCGTTGAGTGAAACCTCTACTTGGCGATTGCCAACGAGGCGAGTGACCGCTTGCGCACTGTCTAAGCCCGCTTGGGCGCTTTGCTCGAGCAGGGTAAAAAACTGATCCCCTTTGCCGAAAATCGTTTGTAATGAGAACATGGGAGCCTTGATCGGAAGGGTTTTCAGCGCGGATGAAGAGTTTGTCAAAGCCTGCGTTGCTATTGTGACAGCCCGATGACACCCAGACCAGCCTTAAACACGACGCCCTCCTTTGTTCACCCAAATTCGGTCATGCTTGGAACGATGAAATTTATGACTTTTACCGCGCCGACCCATGCTGCCATCTGCGAGTAGCGTCAGCGACATCCCCAGTTTGGGCACTGATTTGGCCCTACTATTTGGGCTGATGGCACTTAACAGCGTGTTTTCACTCGCCGAAATGGCGGTAGTGACGGCGCGTAAGTCTCGCCTTAAGCAGCTTGCTTTGACTTCAACCCGCGCCCGCGCTGCGTTGGAATTAGCTGAGCACCCGGACAAATTCCTGTCCACGATTCAACTGGCGATTACGCTCATTGATCTGATCATGGGTGTGGTGGCGGGCTGGATCGGGCTGAACGTTGGGCAATATTTTGCGCAAGTGCCGATACTTGCCGGGCATGCCGAGACCTGGGGGCTAACCTTTACCTTGACGGTCGTAACCTTCGTGTCGATCCTCGTCGGTGAGTTGATTCCCAAACGCATTGCGCTGGTGGCACCAGAAAAAATTGCGCTTCTGGTTGCGGTACCCATGCTATTTGCCACCAAAATTGTTGCGCCCTTGGTTGCGGTGCTGGTGTGGCTGTCAACGGCAACGTTAAAACTTTTTCGCCTCAATCAACATTCGCAAAGTGAGGTCAGCGAAGAAGAAATTCAGCTGCTGGTGGCAGAGAGTAACGAAGCTGGCGTGATTGACGATGTCGAACGCAGCATGGTCAATCGCGTGCTCACCCTCGGCGAGCGCTCAGTCGCCAGTTTGATGACGCCGAGGCCGCGTATTCAATGGCTAGATGCTGCGGCCAGCCTAGCGGAAAATTTAAGCGTGCTGCGCGACAGCCCGCACTCGCGCTATCCGGTAATGCGCGGCAGTGACCAGGAAGTCCTGGGCGTTTTAGAAACCAAATGGCTGCTGGAACATGTCGGTCGGGATTTGAGTACGGTCACGGAAATTGACTTATTCAAGCACATGAATCGGCCGGTGTTTGTGCCGGAAAATATGTCGGCGCCTAACTTGATTGATCAGCTGCGCGACGAAGCGGTGTTCATGGCTTTCGTTGTTGATGAGTACGGTGATTTGCACGGCATCGTGACCTTGGACGATATTTTGCACGCTGTACTCGGCAGCTCCAGTCAGCCTAGCCCGAGCGCGCAGTCGCAAATTACCGAGCGCAGCGACGGCTCGTATTTGGTCGACGGCTCACTGGGCGTGGAAGACTTGTGTGAGCTGCTAGAGGAGTCCGAGCTGCCCTTGCAAGACGAGCACGATTTCAACACCTTAGCTGGGATGCTGATGGCGCACTTCGGTCGCATTCCCGCGCCCGCCGATATTTTTGACTGGCGGCGGTGGCGTTTTGAAGTGCTGGATTTAGACGGTGCACGCATTGATAAAGTACTGATTTCTGATCGGGTCGCCGCCTCGGAGCAGCCATATGGGGATCCGCTTAAACATGACTAAGGCCACACACGGGCCCGGCATGACCGAGCTATTGCAAGAGCTGCTGAGCGATGTGCCGGAACCGAAACCGGGTGAGCCTGAGCCCCGGATCGCGCTTGAGGATTTACTGACACGCTTTCAACGTCGCGCATTTGGCGTATTTTTACTGATCGTGGTGCTGCCGTCTTTCATTCCGGTCGCGGTTGGAGTCGGCGGCGTCAGCGGCACACTCAGCATTTTGTGTGGCTTACAAATGATGTGGGGTTTGGAACGCCCGTGGCTGCCAAAATTTGCCGCCGACTTCAGTTTGCCGCGCCGACGTTTAGCCGGATTTGCGCGTAGAACCGAAACGTGGTTTCGCTGGCTAGAAAAAATAATTAAGCCACGCCAGGAAAAATTCACAGGGCGTGGCGCTGACATATTTACTGGTTTCGTGATCGTGCTGATGGGCGTCGTGCTTTTTTTACCGATACCGTTCACCAATTTTTTCTTTGCTATTCCGCTGGCGGTACTTGCGTTTAGTTTAATTGAGCGCGACGGCGCAATGATCGTGGTGTGTTGGGTCACGAGTTTTGCCGTATTAGTTAGCGTGCTAACTACCTTTTATTTCCTGGGCGACACTCTTGTGCATTGGGTCAAAGACCTTTTCTAGGCGGTGAATCATGCTGATTTTGCACTCTGAGCAGCCAACGACCGGCCACCAAGCGTTCCCAAAAGCGGTATTCATGGTGCTGCCGGAAAATTTTATGCTGGCGATTGAATCGGCGACTGACAATGGCTATATGGCAGCGGGCAATGTCGATCCGACGCTGGCGCGGCAGCAATCGCTCGCCTTAAGCTTGGGGCTAAAAACCGCAGGCAATACGGTGCTACTGTTCCCAGGCGACAGCGCAACCCCCGACGCTGTTTTTCCGAATAACGCCTTTGCCACCATCGAGCTGCATAGCGTTCGCGCATCACACACCGACGCCGCACGGGGCGGCTATTGCACAGGCGTGATGCGTCATCGCGCGCGCCGCTTAGAAACCGAACGCGTCGACTTACATGATTTTTTTACCCAGGTACTAGGCTATCAACGAATCAAGTTGGCGCCAGATTTAGCGCCGGAGGACACCGCCGAACTCACCGGCAGCTTAGTGATTGATCGCGCGCGCAACATCGGTTTTTGTGGCCTGAGTCAGCGCTGCACATTAGCCGGCGCGCGCGCCATGCATTCGGCGTTTGGCTTGAATAAGACCTATGTGTTCGAGCTGGCAGCGGGCGAATACCACAGCAATGTGATTTTAAGCGCGCTTGGTGGCAAGGGTTTGGTAATTTGCCCGGCTGGGTTCGCCGAGCAGGCCGATGCCGATGTGCTTGCTGCGCTGTATCCGGAGCGCTGCATATTTTTGACTTCTGAGGAAAAAAATCACTTTGCCGCCAACTGCATTGCTCTAAAAGCTGACCAACTGTGGCTAAGCGCGCGCGCCCAGAATGCGTTGAGCCCTGCTAACCAAGCCGCCATTGCCGCCTTGGGTTTTGCGATTCATGCGGTGGATTTGTCCGAATTAGAAAAGGGTGGCGGTAGTTTGCGCTGCATGTTGGGCGAGATTTATTAGCGAAAAGGTACACAACACCTTAACTCTAGGGTGATCACGCGTGCGTTTAGCCTAGATTAGGTCAAAAAACGCGAGTGAAGCTAGGCGACTAAAGCACCGCGTCAGCTACAAGCCTTTGATTTAGAACATTTTAAAAATTTTTGCGCAACCCCAGCTCGGCATCTGCAAACATCACTCGGCGCGCAGCAGCCAACAAAGGTTCGGTGAATATCTATTACTATTCGCGCTGTTCAACACACCGCAACCAAAAGGCTATCCAAATGAAGAAGTTTGCTTTGCAAAACAAGATGTTCGCAATTGCTCTGGCCCTGAGCGCCACGCTATTGGCACCGGTGGCGTTTGCCGCACGCGCACCGAAACCAACCATCGCCGTGATTGAGTTCAAAAACGAATCTGGCGCAGGCTGGTGGAGCGGCGGCGTGGGCTGGGAGCTGTCTGGTATGTTGAGCAACGAATTGGCATCCAGCCGCTCCTTCACGGTGTTAGAGCGCAGCAAAATCCAAAACGTGTTGGAAGAGCAAAACCTCGCCGCGTCTGGGCGCGTAACCGCCGCAACTGGCGCGCGCATGGGCAAATTGCTCGGCGCACAGTATTTGATCGCAGGCACGGTTACCTCGTATGAAGAAGAAGTCGCAAGCACCGGCGGCGGCATTAGTTTTGGCGGCATCTCTGTCGGCGGCAAAAGCGAAAGCGCTTATTTAGCGGTTGACCTGCGCATTATCGATTCCACCACCGGCGCGATTGCCTACAGCCGCAGCATCGAAGGCCGTAGCAAGGGCGGCGGCATGAGCCTAGGTTTATCGCGCGGCGGTTTTGGCGGTCAATTGGCGAGCCAAAATAAAACCCCAGCAGGCAAAGCCATTCGCGCCGCATTGATTGAAGCATCGGACTATATGGAATGCTTCATGGTGACCAAATCCAAGCGCTGCATGGCAAGTTTCGATGCCAAAGAACAGCAGCGTCGCGATTCTAGCCGTGGTGCGCTGAAGCTGGATTAGTTTCAAGACAAAAAGCCGTCATCCCGGCGAATACCCGGGTGACGGGTTAGCGATCAAAAATGATGCACCGCTTCTAGCTCCACCATAAGTTCAGCGCGACACACTTCCCCGGCGATCACGCAATAGCTAGCGCCGGGGAAGCGCTGTTGCATCAAGGCGGCAACTTCGAATTGACGCTCCTCATTGCGCACATAGGCCCTTAGCACCGACCGCGTACCAATGCTCGCGGCCGATCCCAATTGATACGCGCCTTGTTCCAGCACGGTTTCTAAGTTTCGCGCGGCCTCGGCAAACTGGGCGGCTAAATCGTTTGGATGCATCGAAGATTCGCCGACAATACTGGCGGTACCGGAAATCAAAATCGCATTGCCGCGCGCGCTGGATACCAGCATGCCCCGGGAAAATCGTGGCGGTTCTTGCCCGTGCGCTGGGCTATAAAGCTTCGGCTGACGTTGGCGTGGATTGTCAACCGCAACACCTGCGCGCTTACCCGCTAGC
>JANNYO010000461.1:0-3577 GCA_031410115.1 Rhodanobacteraceae bacterium
TGTCTGCCGTGTCGCCTGTTCGGCGAGACTTGTCTGCCGTGTCGCCTGTTCGGCGAGACTTGTCTGCCGTGTCGCCTGTTCGGCGAGACTTGTCTGCCGTGTCGCTTTCGCGACACTTCTTCAGCCGCCTTCCACACTGTCTATCGAGAATTCGGGGCACAATGCGACATCGCGTATTTTTCAAGACACAGCGTGACCAACAATAAGACGATGATTGAGCGATGTTGAGCCGATTTGACGACGTGTACCAGCAGCTAAAGTCCGTGGCCCACGCGCAGATCGCCCGCCATAGCGCGCAGACCTTGAGCACCACCGAGCTGGTGCACGAAGCCTATTTGAAACTGGCAGAGTCCTCGGACCATCGCGTGAGCTCCGCCGGTGCAGCGCAACTGCCTGCGTTGGATACCGTGCGCCTATTTACCCACACGGTGCGCCAGGTATTGATCGATTCTTTGCGGCGGCGCCAAACGATCAAGCGCGGTGAGAATCCGCTTCGGGTTGCGCTGGAGTCTGATGTCTCGCGTCCCGCTCGTGCGTCTGACGACGCCCAGCCACTGGCTGAGCCGCAAGATGATGGCATTGATTTGTTCGCACTCAATCAGGCCATCGCACAACTCAAAACGCAGAGCGAACGGATGGCGTTGGTCGTGGAATTACACTTTTTCGCCGGCCTGCCGTTTGGCGAAATCGCGGAGCTGTTCGGTGTGGATCGACGTACTATTTTGCGCGACTGGACTGCGGCCCGATTCGAAATTTCCCGGCTGCTGGGCGCGCCGCTAATAATCCTAGAAAAAGCAGTTGACCGCTTACAAACTCCGTCAAAGCCATGAATATGTTGAAGAACTTGGGTATTTCGAAGTTCACCTTGTGGGTGAAGGTCACTACGAGCAAAATTGCACACTTTTTTGACGCCCCAGCTTCGTTGTTTCGTCGTTGCAGGCAATGAGCATGCTGCCTCCTTACGCCTTGCTGGAACGCCAAAAAAATGCACCCTTTTGCCCGTCCAACTGCTTTTTCTAGGATAATTGAGGCCGACCGCGATGACTGAGCCGCCTAGTTTCGTTGCGCTATTGCGCGCAGCGCTTGATCTAGACCCAGCGTTGCGCGTGGCATTCATCACGACACATTGCGCGGATGACGCATTGCGCGCTGAATTGTTCCGCGCACTTACAGATGCCGAGTCAGCCATGAGTGTTGATACCGACAGCCACTCAGAGCCGAGCGCTGTGGCGCCAAACAGCGCGCCAGGGGTGCTGCTGCAGCAAGCCCTAAAGCAATTTCCAACGGACACAGAGCGCCTGCTGGAGCGTGCGGACCGCTTGCTGTACGATCGCACTGGGGAAACGATAGGTTCCTATCGTTTGCTGCGGCGCTTAGGTGCGGGCGGCATGGGGGAAGTCTGGCTGGCTGAGCGCATGGATGGCTTTGCCCAGCAAGTGGCGATCAAGTGGGCGCATCCGTCGAAACTCAGCAGTGCCAGCGTTGCGCGCTTTGATTTAGAACGTCAGCTGGTCGCAAGTCTGGATCACCCCGGAATCGCGCGGGTATTGGATGGCGGCCTGGAGCCGCATCGTTTTGCCGATGCACGCACCGCTGATGCAGGTGCGCTGTGGTTTGCGATGGATTACGTCGATGGCTTGGCGCTAGATCGATTTGTCGCCGATAACCGGCCTGATTTGGCGGCTCGGCTGGCGCTGATGGGGCAGCTGTGCGATGCGGTGCACTACGCGCACCAGCGCCTGGTGGTGCACCGCGACCTCAAGCCGAGCAATGTCTTGATCGACCGACATGGACGCGTGCGCTTGATTGATTTTGGCATTGCCAAGCGCCTGGACGTCGATACACAGCTAACCGAAAGTGTGCTGCCGATGAGCTACAGCTACGCCGCACCGGAGCAAATTCGCGGCGGGCCCATTTCCACCGCAACCGATGTGCACGCGCTGGGTGGCATTTTGTATGAGCTTTTAACCGGTGCGCGCCCGCATGAGGCGACTGGCAATAGTGCGCTGGCCATGATGCAGGCCATTACCGAGCAAGACCCGCGCCCGCCCAGCGTGCGGGTCCAATCCAACGATGGCAGCGGCATCGTCGCTGCACAGCTCAAAGGCGACCTGGATACCATCGCGCTCAAAGCGCTCGCGCGTGACCCGGCTAGACGGTACGGTTCCGTGCAAGCTTTGAAGGACGATATCAGGAGCTATTTGCGCGGCTTACCTATCGCTGCGCGCGCAGATTCTGTGCGCTATCGCTTTGGCAAATTGATTCGTCGCAATCGCTGGGTGAGCGCTTTGGCTGCCTGTTTGCTGATCGCGGTGCTCAGCAGTTCGGTGATTTTTGCCCGGCAAGCAGCGGTTAACGCGCGCGCCACTGAGCGCGCGCTGGCGGAAGCACGGCAAGCGGAATCGGTGGTCACGCACATGGCGAATGTGCTGAACTTGGCGCAATCGCAGGGCGAATCGGTGCCCACCGCAAAGCTGTTTGAATGGGCGGCGGATGCAAAGTTGTCCGGCGAATATGGCGACCCGGCGATCAATTTGGCGCTGCATATTGCGATCTCGGACGTGCTGGTGATGCGGGGCGATTACGTCCGTGCGCTGGCGCTGACGGACGCGATTGGGCCGCAGCTCGCGCAAGCCAGCGCGCGCGATGCACTGCACGTGGCGCTCAACCGCGCCCGCGCGCTGATTGGCACGGGTCAGCTGGATTTAGCGCAGCGCGCGTTGGACGACGCCAAGCCACTGCTGCAAACACCCGCGAACTTAGCCGCCGCGCAGTGGGCGCTGTATCGCGGCGAACTGCTGCGCGCGCAGGGCGACACGGATGCTGCGATCAAAGCCGGGCTGGATGCAGCGGCGTTGGTTGCACAGGCGAGCGATGTCAGCGCGCTGGATCATGGCGTGATGCTGGCGAGCATTGCGGCCACGCTGCTGCAAAGCGGCCAGCTTGATGATGCCGGGCGCCTGGCCAAGCGCGCGGTGGCGGTGTGGGATCAGGGTAAAGTCGCCGCGATATCCGCACGCGCCACCACCCGCATGATTAGCGCCAACGCCGCGTATTTGCGCGGCCAGCTACCGGTGGTGCTACAGGAAATTGATGCCATCGCAGCAACCGGCGATATTGAAGCGCCAGGCGCGATTGCGGCACGCAAGGTCACCTACGCCAAAGCGCTGGTGCTGACCGGCCAGACCGCGCGCGGGCTAGCCTTGGCGCAGGCCGCGCGCGCCAGCATGTGCACCAGCACGCCGCCAACGCTGGACTGCGTGCGCCAAACGATTTCGATCTTGGATACCAGCATGGTGGCGAACGATTTGGACGGCGCGCAGCGATATCTCACTGTCGCGAACCAGGCATTCGCGAGCGCGCCCAATCCGGTGTTGGAAGCCAACTTGAAGCTACTGCAGTTGCGCTGGAACGTTCTGCATTCGCCCAGCGATGCCAGCGTCAACGCGTGGCTAGCGCAGCTCAATGCCACCCCGCCAAGCGGGCTGGCGCTGCGCTCAACCGTGCGCGTTTTATTGGTCAGTGCGCAGCAGCTGGGGCAGAAAGGCCAAGCCGCGTTCGCCGCGCAACTAGCGAG
>JANNYO010000462.1:0-23640 GCA_031410115.1 Rhodanobacteraceae bacterium
ATGCCTCGGTACGCCGCGAGTCCAGCGGATGATTTTATTGTGGGTGATTTACGTGATTTGTCCGTTTGCCGTCAGGCGGTCGACCGCGAATTTGACGAAGTCTATCAACTGGCTGCAGATATGGGTGGCGCAGGCTTTGTATTTAGCGGCGCAAATGACGCCGATATTATGCATAATTCCGCGCAAATTAACTTAAACGTCTTGGAAGTGCTTGCTTATACTAAGCCCGGGGTACTGTTTTATTCTTCCAGTGCGTGCATGTATCCTGAGCACAACCAGTTGGATCCAAACAACCCAAATTGTGCTGAGGGCTCTGCCTACCCTGCGAATCCTGATTCGGAATATGGCTGGGAGAAGCTGTTTAGTGAGCGGCTATTTCTCGCTTACAAAAGGAATAAGGGGTTAAATGTCAGGATTGCGCGGTTCCATAATATATTTGGCCCAGAAGGCAGTTGGAACGATGGACGTGAAAAAGCGCCTGCCGCTTTATGTAGAAAGATAGCCGCCACAACCTCGTTAAATAGTGAAATTGAAATGTGGGGTGATGGTACACAAACACGTTCTTTTCTATACATTGATGAGTGTTTGGAGGGTGTGCTTCGATTAACGAGATCGGAATTTACTGGGCCAGTTAATATCGGCTCTGATGAAATGGTCAGCCTTAATCAATTTGCCGCAATGATTATGCAGATTGCAGATAAAGCAGTGTTAATCAAACATATTCCGGGCCCGCTAGGCGTGCGTGGGCGCAATTCCGATAATCGACTTATCAAAGAAAAACTGGGTTGGGCGCCAGTTGCGCCGCTAGCTGCAGGGTTGGCTAAGACATATCGTTGGGTCGCACAGCAGGTGAAAGCGAATAATTTAGATTCCGACTAGATGACATTTAGAAACTCGCGCCGGAACGTGACGCTGCAAATGAGTCCCGCCGGAAGGCGGAAAAGAAAACCGCAAATCGCAGCAAATGGTGAGTGGTAATTTGTTATTGCCCATCAGCATGGCTGACTTCTGAAGGCGGGACGGGCGCAAAGTAACCGACTGCGGCAAGCAATGCCCCGACACCGAGCGTGGCAAAAATACCCGGCAGCTCGCCTAGGTTGTGGCGATCAACAAGCAGCATTTTTGCCAAAACCACGCCCATTAGCGCAGCACCGGCGAACCATACCGGGCGCCGATGCTTTGCGTGGCCAAGCAGCATCGCGCCACAGCCTGCCAACGACCAAACCAAGGCGAGTGCGGCTTGTCCGGTGCGACTAAAAAATGCGTGGCCTAACGAGGCTAAACTTGGATCGTAAACCTGAAGTACGCCGCGCAAGGTAAAGGTCGTCAGCAGCCAAAATCCGAACGTCAATATCACGTAGCGAGCGCTTTCATTGATGCTCCCGAAGGCGTCTCGTGAATGCCAATACAGCAAGCCAAATAGACTCAACAGGCCGATTTCAAGGGGATTCAATAAGGGCACGAAACTAATCGGGTTACTGTCGCCGCGTAGGATGGAACCAGCCAAGAGCGCAATTGCAATCCCGACTGCCCAAACCTGTAGTAGTGGTTCGCGCCAACTGGTTTCAACATCATCAAACCAGCTCTGCAAGGGCATGGCGACGGCGCTAATGTTCTGAATCAATAGGAAGAATACGAGGGCAAATGGCGCGGCATACAGGCAAAAACGTACACCCTCGCCGGTGGTTTCGTGCACGAGTAGGGAATCCAGCACGAGCGTTGCTAACACGCATACGCCGGCTAACCAAAGGCTGTGCGAAAGTTTCAGCCCGAAACCGGGAAACGAGTATCTAGGCTTTTGGGTGCTGACGTTAAGTCCCTCGCTGGTTGGACCGCTCGCCGCGCTCGAGCCGTCACTTGCGGGCTTGGCGAGTAGCACCATGCTCAACAGAGACGCCATCAGATAGGCCAATAATGCCAGGCCCCGGCGTTCCTCAAGGATTGGCCCGTGCAAGCGCGCAAACACCGCTAGCGGTGCTAACAGCGCCAGTGGAACCAGTGCGCCAACGCGCAAGGTGTCAAACTTAAGAACGCCACGCGCAATTGCACAGAGCAACATCGATGCCGCCAACCACGCAATCAATGCAGCGGCTTTGAAGCTGGGTTGGACATGGCGAACAATTTCCGAAATGCTTGCGAAGCTCCACCATAGCAAACCAAAACCGACGCCTAACCACGCGAATGCTGAAAACTGCACGCCGATTTCTTCCCAACGCTTTGCCGCGCGCTCAATCAGCCAGCCGCAGCCGAAACTTGCAAGCGCCAAGATCAACGCGCCTAAGTATTTCGCATTGACCAGTGCGGGCATGTCGGTCATCACCGCGTAGCCATTCACATATGAAAACCAGGCGAAAACATGCAGCGTCAAACCTAATAGCACTGGTGCGACGCGGCGTTGGCTTAGGCCCAACCAAAGTACCGCCGCCCCTTCAAGCGCCCAAAGTGCACTGGTCATTTGTGCGCTGAAATACAGCGGGATCGCGAGCGTGAAAAATGCAACCGCCAAAATCATGAAGCATTTGCGCAAAAGCCCTGCCTGTTCATGTGGTTTTAGGCTGTAGCTCAAACCACCATAAATCAGCGCTGCACAAAAGCTTGATAGCGCCAATTTTTTGTCTTGGCCGGCTAGTAAGCCAGCCTGTGCGCCCAAGCTTGCCAGGGGCACGCCAAACACCAATACGCCATCAAGCACTGGCTCACCTGCGCCGTGGCGCAGCGTGTAGAGCACGGTAATCGTCAAATAGATTGCGAAAAATGCCAGCAAAAACGGCTCCACCGTACTAAAAAATTCCGGCTGATAGTAGTTCGCACCCCAGCCTATACCGATTCCAAACGTGCAAATCGCACCCAAGAAATTCAGACTGCGCCAGCCTTTTTTTAATGCGATCGCCAATATTCCTAGATTCAAAACTAGGTAGTAACCGAATAAATGAATGTGTGAACCACCGCCCGTGGACGCCAACTTCGGTGCGGCAAATCCGCCGATTGCGGCAAACAGCGCCAGCCAGAGCGCGTCTTGCATCACTGCCAGCGCCACGCCAGTTGCCACAATCGCCAACATCATCGAAAACGCCGTCGCACCGTTGATCAATTGATATAGCTGCAATGCGGCGTAAACCGTCAACAGCAACGCGCCGAGCGCTGCGCCCTGCACACTCAACGAGAAACTGCGTTTTTCTTCGCGCTTACCGTAGCCAAACACCAGTGCGGCAATTGCCGCAAGCGCCACTGCCACTAAGCGCCAGCCGATAGGAACGTTGAAATATCCACGTTCTGCCAAATAGCGATAGCCAGAAGCCAAGCCCACGAGCAAAAGCAGCATGCCAAGTTTGATCGGCCAATTTTCGAAGCTCAGCAGCTTATTCGCCCACGCCGGCAATTCTGGTGCGGGTGGCATTTGCGTTGGCGTGTAATTAGACGTGGGGAATGTGGGATGCGGAAATGACGGTGGTGCGTCAGGTTGAGAAGGGGTTTGCCCTGACGCCTGTGCTTTGATACTTGGCGATTGCGCCACACCCCAGCCGGGTTCTGCCTGCAGTATCGGTGATGCGGTCCGCGCCGCTGGTACAGAGAATGTTGGGTCGGTTGCGGCAAATTGTGCGCGTGTCGGTGTGGCGATTGTCGGAGGAGCAATTGGCTCGGGTTTAATCCATGCAATCGGATCGAGAGTCTCGCCGGAAGGCGACACGGGAAAAAGAGTCTCGCCGGAAGGCGACACGGGAAACAGAGTCTCGCCGGAAGGCGACATGGAAAAATGAGCCGTCCCACTAGATTCAGGCGACAAATCTGAGCTCGTTGCCGTTGCCGGCGATGCCGCTTGCACGGGAGCTGGAGCTGGACGGATCGGCGGCGGCACCCGCAGCGGCGTGTCAAACCCGCGCGAATCTCGCGCATTTGGCAAGCCTAAAACCGGCTGTTCCAATCCGCTGATACGCCGCTTCAACGCACTTATCCAGGCGAACAGCACTGCCAACAGCCCGCCAATCAGCATCACCATCAGCTCGCGTGCGTCGCTGACATACAGCGTTAGGCCTAAAAACGCACCAAGAATAAAATAAATGATCATCATCGCCGTATCACCTTACGGGCATTTGCCCGAATAGCCAAAATCTGTGGCCTGCGATCAGGCCGGAATTTTTGGCGAAGCTCAAGAGCAAATTTACAGGTATCGCAGAACGATACCTACATCACCGGCGGCGACAAAACGCATTACTTCGACTTCAAAATTTTGTCGCGCCGGAAGCGATGCGTCCACACAAGCCCGATATGCGCGCAGCTGGCGTCGCTGCAAGGGGTCATGCCGCCGCTTCTGCCGCTAACGCTTCAATGACTTTTGGACGTGCCGCAACACGTTCACAGTAGCTCACGAGAGTCGGCCATTTCGCCACATCCACACCCGTCCATTTGCCCCAGCCAAGCACAGTGAACAAATACGCGTCGGCAATGGTGAAGGTATCGCCGGTTAAATAGGTTTTGTCGCCCAATTGCTCGGCAATCCATTGCAACCGTCCGCCGAGCCGCGTGCGCGTCATTTCCTTTAGTTCATCGGTCATGCTGGGGTTGAATAAAGGCGCGAAGCCTTTGTGTACTTCGGTGGAAATAAATGCCATCCATTCGCGCAACCGCGTGCGCGCCATAGTGCCGTGTGCGGGTGCCAAATTCGCGGCTGGGTTGAGATCGGCGATGTATTCGGAAATCACCGAACCTTCAGTTAATAGCTCACCGTTATCCAACATCAGCACTGGCACATAGCCTTTGGGATTAATTTTGTAGTAATCGCTGCCGTCGGCAACGGTGTGCGCGCGGATATCAACTTTGACCAAATCAAAGCTTAAACCCGCTTCGCGCATCGCGATGTGTGGGGCTAAGGAACAAACGGACGGATTGAAATACAGTTTCATTGGATACCTTTTAGCGGTTGGTGCAACGGAATGAAAAAATTGCGACGAATTCAAGTCGCCTTATCGGCGGCTTCGTGGTCAAATTGGGGCAATCACTGATTCCACAAGACCCCCAATGTCCATTCGTATTCAAGATAAAGACGGCGTGCGCACCATTGCTTTTGCCCGCCCAGAAAAAAAGAACGCTATCACCGGCGCGATGTATCTGAAAATTGTCGAAGCGTTAACCCAAAGCGAGGCTGACCCCGAGATCAAAGTAGTGCTGTTTGCCAGTACCAACGAAAACTTTACCGCTGGCAATGATGTTGGTGATTTCGCCGCCAACCCGCCGAGCGGATCTGACGCGCCGGTCGTGTTATTGCTAAAACTACTATGTGAGCTAAAAAAGCCCGTGGTTGCCGCAGTTCCAGGCCTAGCGATTGGCATTGGCACCACGTTATTGCTGCACTGTGACTTGGTTTACGCCAGCGATACGGCAAAGTTTAAAATGCCGTTCGTCGATCTAGGATTGGTGCCAGAAGCAGGCTCCAGCCAGCTACTGGTGCAACTGATGGGGCATCAGCGCGCGGCTGAGTTACTTTTGCTCGGCGAAACTTTCGATGCCGAACGCGCGCTGGCGCTCGGCATTGTCAATCGCGTGGTGCCACAGACCGAACTGCTCAGCCTCGCACGCGCCAAAGCCGCCGAGCTTGCCGCGAAACCGACAAACGCCTTGATCGCAAGCAAAGCGCTGATGAAGTGCGCGCCGGAACCGCTGTGGCAGCGTATCCAGCGCGAACTGGTAGTTTTTACCGAGGCGCTTAATTCGCCCGAAGCCAAAGCTGCTTTTGCCCGTTTTTTGAATAAGTAGACTTTTGAGTAGGTACACATGTCTGAAATGACACCCGGCGAAGTATTTAGAAAGCTGCACGAGCTGCGCCATGAACATCGTGATTTAGACGTGGCGATTGAGCAAATGGCGATCAGCATTAGTAATGACGAAATTTCGATCAAGCGTCTCAAGAAGCGCAAATTGCTGCTGAAAGATCAAATTGCGCTGCTGGAAAACAAGCTGATTCCGGATTTGCCAGCTTGAGCGTTGATGCGCGCGCGCAAGAACATGGCGCGCTGCCCTGGATTGCATTCGCCGCCATCAGCTTAATTTGGGGCTCAACTTGGCTTGCGCACAAATGGGCGCTGGCGGATTTCACCCCGGTTGGGCTAATGACCACGCGCCTGCTGATCGCCGCAGTCGCGTGTTTTGCACTCGGACGATTGCGTGCTGAAAGCTGGCCCGAACGCGCCCAGCTCAGGCCGATTTTGATTGCAGGTTTGATTTTGACCGGCTTTGCCAATGTCGCGACGGCTTGGTCGCTCACTCATATTCCGTCCGGCGTTGGCGCGGTGCTGCAAGCGCCGATTCCGGTGTGGATGGCAATCTTTAGTTTGCGCGCCGACCCATTGAGCAAAACCGGGTGGCTGGCAGCGGCGCTAGGCTTGGTCGGCGTCGCCCTGGTTAGCATTCCGGAAAATACCGGCACCCATTTGGATTTATTGCCCAGCTTAGTGTGTGTTATAGCCGCCGCCAGCTGGTCGTGGGCATCTTTGTATCAGCGTAAACACGTCAGCAGTGGTGGGTTGATGACCAATGCCAGCCTACAAATGCTGCAGGGCGGCGTGCTGGGTTTAATCCTTCTTGGTTGCGGTTTTCCAGCCACCACGTACGGCAGTGTCAGTGCGGAATCCTGGTATGCGGTCGCCTACTTAGTTGGCTTTGGTTCGTGCATTGCCTTTGCCGCATATTTGTATTTGACGCAAGTTTGGCACCCGGCGCGCGCTGGCAGTTTTTCTTATCTCAATCCTGTAGTTGCCGTGGCACTCGGCGCGTGGCTAGGCGGCGAGCCGCTCACTTGGCGCATCGGTATTGGTCTAGCGATCATTCTAATTGCTGTTGCGGTATTGCAATACGCCACGATGCGCCGCGCACGCCGCGACGCCGAACGCGCGCTCGATACCGCCGCCGGTGAGCCAGGAAACTAGGCGCAATTTAACGAATAGGATTAAGTAATGTTGATTGACAATAAAATTCCGCTTGTGGTCAAACTGCTGTTCACGGTGTTTATGGCCGTGCTGATTCCGTTTTATTTGCAGGCCTACGGGCCGAGCAATTTTCTTTATTTCTGCGATGTTGCTTTGTTTTTCACGCTGGCCGCCGTATGGACGGAAAAGCCAATCTTGGCGGCGATGCCCGCAGTCGGAATATTGCTGCCGCAAGCGCTTTGGTGTGCGGATTTTATCGGCAGCGCTTTGCATTTGCCGGTCAATGGCATGACTGCTTACATGTTCGACAGCAGCATCCCGGCATTTGCACGATCACTGTCATTTTTTCACTTTTGGCTGCCGTTTCTACTGGTGTATCTGGTCTACAAACTGGGCTATGACCGACGCGCACTGAAATACTGGACGCTGTTGGCGTGGGGTTTATTGTTATTTTGCTATCTATTTATGCCCGCGCCGCCAGCGCCCAACAGCGCCACGCCGGTAAACATCAACTACGTTTTTGGCATGAATGACAAAGCCGCGCAGACCTATATGCACCCACTTGCGTGGCTGGCCATGCTGATGACGCTATTGCCGGTGCTGCTGTATTTTCCTGCGCATTGGGTGCTACAGCGTTTGTTTCCAGAGCCAGCTTTGTCGGAGAAAAATATTAGGGCTGCGACGTAAACCGCCGCATTGGGTGTCGGATCTGCCAAAGCAAAATCAGCACGATACCAATGTGTTCTATACATTGCAGCCAGATCGGTAATTGGTAAGGTGCCAAACTATCGCTGAGTAAATACAGGCCATGGCCATAGCTTAAAAGTAAAACGCTACCCAACAAAAATGGCCAACGCTGGCGGGTGAGGCATGCAAATGGCAACAGCCAGAGCCAATACCACGGATTGATTACCGGCCCAACCAGGATCAGTGCGGCATAAAGCCAAATGCAAACTATGGGCACGGATAAAATGCTGCCGCGCATTTTCCACGCAGAGAATGCCATTACACCAAGTAAAATAGTTCCGCCAAGGATGCGTGCGGTGTTGGCGTTGGTCGCTGTTTCAGCCAGCGCAAACATACCCGCGTTAAAGCGCCAGTCATTGGCAAACACGCTTAAGCCCGCAAAATCCGTCGCCCCCAAAAACGGCAGATACAGCAGCGCAAGTGCTGCAGTGGTTCCCAAGATCAGCAAAACGCATTGGGCGATATGTTTGGAAAAAATCAACTCTTCCGGTCTGGAATCTATAGGTTTAAGCCGCGCCAGCAAAAAAAATGGCAGCGCGAATATCGCTACAAACTTGGCCGCAATCGCGGTGCCAATAAGCATGCCCGCCAGTAGTGGCAATTTTTTTTGCAGCGCAAACCAGGCTGCGATTAATCCCAACGGCACTAAAAAATCAAAGTGCCCTGTCAGTGCGACTTCTTTAAACACCAGTGGGTTCAGCACATATAGCGGCAGCATTGAGGGAAATTTACGCGCTGATTCGCCACCTAAATCAAGCGATTTGACGCGCTCAAGGCGCAACAGCAAGGCGATCAATCCCAGGTGGCAGGCGGCTAGCAAAAACCGCAACACGCGCTCATTGCCGGGATCAACTCGATACGCCAAGGCGAACAGCTGCTGTGCGGCGGGGCCATAAATCGTCGGTACTTCAGGGTTATTGACGCCATTTAAAACAGCCTGCATCGCGGCCGGGACACGGGCATCGGCGAAAAAGGATTCTGGCGCAACGCCGTAAGGATTGCCGTTGGCAACGACTTGATAACCGTCCCACAAATAGCGAAAGTAATCATCTTCAAACATCGGCTGCCCGCACAGCGCGATGGCATGTAACAAAACGGCGAGCGCGATGATGACCCTGCCACGCATTGCCGTTTGGGAGCGCCAAAACATGTACCCGGCAAGCTGCATGACCAGTGCAAAACTCCAAAACAACGGCACGCAATCGGCAAGGTTTGAGTTCGATTGCCAGCTCAAGCCCAAGCTTGCTAGCAGCGACAAAAACAGCGACAAGCTGGCGAAAAATTTGGACCTGTCAGCTGCTGACGCTTTGCCCGCCTCAGGCACGAATCAGGCCGGATTTGACAGCGCCGCTTTCGCGTACTGGCGCTCGCGCCACCAAAGTCTGGCGACCATGCCTAGAATGCCAACGCCCGCACCTATGACACCTTTAATTGTGCCACTGATTTTCGACCGGCCTAATCGCACGCGGGTATCAACCGGCACCTCAATCCAGGCCAGGCCCTGCTGCAGCGCTTTGATTTGCATCTCAATGGTCCAACCAAAGCTTAAGTCGCGCATATTGAGGCGGCGATAGGCATCCATTCGAATCGCGCGGAACGGCCCAAGATCGGCAAAACGTGCACGCCAGATTACGCGCACTAAAAACACCGCCAGCGCATTGCCAAAAATCTGTGGCGGTGTCAGTGCACCGGGCTCCGCGCGACCTAAATTGCGCGCGCCCAGGGCTAAATCTGCGCCCTGCGCAATCGCTGTCAACAGGCGCACGCACTGCTGCGGCAGCACCGAGCGATCGCCATCAACGAAAAGCAAAATATCTACCGGCGTGCTCTGTTGCGCTAACGTCTCGATCGCGCGCAGGCACGCGCGCCCATAGCCTGGCTGGCACTCCAGCACGACCTGCGCACCTGCTGTTTGGGCGAGTGCGCCGGTGCCGTCGGTGGAGCCATTGTCGCAAACGACAATAGTATCGATCAGCGCCAGACCCGCTGCATCGCGCAACTCAACCAGCCCCGCGATCACCTCAGCGATCGCAGGGGCTTCATCGCGTGCGGGAATAATCACGCCGACCCGCAAGCCTTGAAACATCGTTAAACCTCAATCAAAACAAGTACGTCGCGGACAGTGAATAGAAGTCACTTTTGGCAGTGTTACGACCGCTAATTTTGCGACCATAGTCCAAGCCTAGACTCCACGCATCGTTCAATGAAAAGCTGCCGCCAACACCCCAGAGCGAAAAATCTTCGTCGACTTCTGGAAAGCGCGCAGGCGAAAACCCGGGTGCACCGATATCTAGATTGCCGTTGCCGCGCACGTTTTGATAGAACAAGCCGGCGGAAAATACATCATTAAACGCATAGCCTGCGCCGATATTGAAGGCATTTTCGTCCGGCACATTGCCGTTGTATTGGCGGCGCGAATAACCACCGCTCAACAAAAACCCGCTGTCAAACGCTTGCCCGACCAACACCGAAACCTCGATGCCAGACTCGCCATCGCCAACCGCTGGCAACGCGCCGGTGTCGTAGTTTCCGGCAATTAGCCACGCCAGACCAAAGGTGATGGTTGGCAAATCGTCCTGTGCGCCGGTTAGGTTGTAGCGCAAGCCAATGCGCGAATCTTGCACGCCGCTCAGGCCGCCGTTTGGCGCCAAGCCCGGTGTGCGCACGAAATCGCTTGAGGTATATCCGACGCGTAAGTCCAGTGCCAGCTGATCACTAATGCCATAGCTGTAGTCCAGGGTGTAGCCGTCTTGGCTCAAATCTGCGCCTGCCCCGGCGACGGCACTGAGGGGTACTTTTTTATCACCCGCATAAAAATCATCCGCCTGTTGGGCGCTGAAGCGAAATGTTAATTCGCTACTTTCATCGCCCGGCGTCCAGGGTGAATAGGCATCGGCGTGTGCGGCAGTGCTGAGTGCTGCGGAAACTGCGATTAGGAGCAATTTTTTTATCATAAATAGTTCTCGAAAATTTTGACGGTATCGGGTTTGCAAAGCGGCAATCTAGTTCAATTTAAAGCGGCGCATCAAATAGGCTTTGGCGTCGGTGCGCTCTTTGTCGCTCAAGTTAAATTCGTCTGTTTCAATCCGCATTGCGAGCGATTTTGCGTCGGCTGGGTTCGCCACGCCGCCCGGCACTTTGCAGTCCGCGCAGGCAATTTTTTTGAAATAAACCGCCTTGCCCATGCTGTAGCTTTTGCCGCCTTGAGCACGCGGCGCACTCGCGCCAATCGAGCCGGATGCAACACTTAAACCGCTGGAAAATAGTGCAGCTACGGCGATTGCAAGGCTTAGTTTTCTAATTTTCATTGCGATATTTCCTGTATGTAAATCGTAAGGTAGCTAATATTTGTTGAGCGCTGCGGTAAAACCTAGAAGTGCGCAGAGAAATTCTTTGGCACCGCCGCCCAATGCGCCGCATACACATGGACATGATTCGTTTGTTTATTTGTGGCATCTACAAGGATGCCGCCTGCGGCAATCCAAGCAAGGATCCCGCCGCGTAAATTGCGCGCCGGAATATTTTTCGCACGCAGCTCGCGTGTCACCAGACCACTGCGGTAGCCCACCGTGCAATACACCACCACCGGACCTGGATTTGCTGGATACGCTGTGGCCAATTGCGCCAGCGTGATCGCGCCTGGAATCACCGAAACTGCACGTTCGGCGTCGCCGCGTACGTCTACTAAAATGGGCTTACGTGTTCGAATTGACAGCAGCTCACGCGCGGTGGTGGTTGGCACATCACTGACTTTCGCAGCGATTTCGGCGTACAAACGATCGATCTGAATATCGAGATCGTTCGCCAGCGAATTCGCTGTGTTACCCACGGTAATCTCGCCCGCGCAGTAAAGCGTTGGACTAAATGATATTCCGGTCAGCAGCAACGCACCGCTTGAATACAGCAATAATCTTAGTGGAATCATCACCTTAGCGCTTATTCAACTTCCAGCTGTAGTCGGTGTAATCAATATCGATAGCGCCGGCCTTTAGTTGCATCAATTGCGCCGGGGTTAACCCGATGCTGCCCGCATAGCCGCTAATAAATGCTGCGACATTTTGGGCGCCTAAAAAGCCACGTTCAAAATCACCGCTGTACCATTTGAAAATCATCGACAGCTCCAAAGTCTGTTCGGCTTTGTTGTACCGATTGCGGCTACGGTCACGCAAAAAACGCTGCGTCTGATCCAGCAATTGGGCGTCCAAACGGCTGGCAACAAAAGCTTCTGGGCGCAACGCGGGGCAGCCGATGCTGGCGCAATTGACGGCAAAATGGATGCGTGGGTCATCAAAGTCAGCGGCGCCGCGGATCAGGGTTTGCTCAATGTCATCAAGCGAGCGCGTTTGCCCGAGCAGGGGAACGAACGCCTTTTTCCAGGGTGAACTAAATACCGAGCCCAGATCTTTAATCGAACTCAACTCGGGATATTTGCTCAGGATTAACTGCAGCGTGAAGGCGTTGTAGGCATTGATCAAAAACGCACGGCGTTGCAGTTTATTGAAATTATTAAATTGTACTTCGCTCAACTGACTCAGCGTTGCGGTGTAACCGTCAAGTTCGGTGCGATTTGCTTTCAGCCCAGCGTAATCAACGCTACTCGCAGAACCTGCTGCGTTCCACCGCACAACGTTCGCTAACACGGCGGTGAATTTTTGATGGCTTTGATCAAATGGCACTGCGGCATTTAATGCCGCGTGCAGGCTGCACAAAAAAACGAGGCAGCATAATTTCAAAAATTTGCGGCATGCTTTTACTTCACTCATCCAAACACTCCTTTTGCCCGAAAGTTCAGACACCGGCAATCAGACCGGCATGCGCAGAAAAATATTTCAAGCGTTGGGAAAACGAATGGTAACTGCCCTGATTGTCACTGCCGTGCAATCAGCCATTTCCTGTAGGGGCCGCGCCATCACGCCTGATATTTAACGGAAAGCTACAATCATCAGGCACTTTTCTGTGGTGCGGCAACGCACTTGGCCTGAGGGACAATCCTGTTGCCAGAAACACCGCTGGCGACACAGTAACCACGCCCAATCGAGAATTAGCGCATGACCGAACACCAACTTCATCTTAAAATTTTGAGCCACCAACTGGATGATGAGCTGTACTTTGCCCAAGCTCTCGGCGTGCGCGAATCCTCACGCGTGGGGCACAGCGCGAAGGCGGCGACGCGTGCTTTGCTGGATGAGCTAGCCAAGCGGTTAAGCGCACAAAAAATTAACTCAGCGTTTTCGCACATGCGCGCAGACGTCATCGCGCCAGAGCATTTGCATCGGATTGCAGTACCGGAAATTGTTACGCCGCTAGCGCTCAGCCTGACGATGTTGCCGCCTGGGCGCCAGGTTCGGCGCGTGCGTAAAGTGGCAGAAAAATTGCCGCTTGCAGGTTCGCCTGACAAATCGCTGCAAACGGATACAGCAAACAAACTTGACTGGCTAACTCCGGTGCTGATTCGGCTGGATGGCTACGCTTGGAGCGAAGCCGATGATCGTCATGTTGGGATTATTCCCAGCCTGAACTTACATGTGTTGTGCGAGCGGTTTGATGCGTTGGAAAGTATGCTGCTACAGCACGCAAAGCTCTGGTTGACGCGCAAAACTGCGCGCGCTCAGCTGGCAGAATTGGCGCAGCTGGCGCGCCGCTCGGGTGCCGCGCTTGAGCCGCATTCGATCACTTTGAACTGGCCCAGCGTCAAGCAGCGCGAGCAAAACAAATCCAGCCGCGCGCAGACGTCGGTGCTGGCAGAAGTTGCCGAGCGTTACGCAGATTCCTCGGATGCGCAGGCGGCGCAACCCGCGTGGTGCATGCACGATGATTTTGTTCGGCTTGCTGAGTTGTTCGTTGGGCCGTATGCGCGCAGCGTTTTGATCGTGGCACCTGCGGGCGCAGGCAAGAGTACGTTAGTTGCTGGTTTAGCCATGCGTCGGAACGAATTTGACCTGTCTGGGCGTGAATTTTGGCACAGCAGTGGCGCGCGCTTAGTGGCTGGGCAAAGCGGCTATGGGCAATGGCAAGAACGCTGCCAATCGCTGTGTCGCGAATTGGCTAAATCCAGGGCAGTACTGCATTTGGGAAGTTTGACCGAACTGATGGAGGTCGGGCGCACGCGCGCAGGCGAGCAAAGTATCGCGGGCTTTTTGCGGCAAGAAATTACGTTAGGAAACATCCTGATTTTGGCTGAATGCACGCCCGAGGCGCTGAGTGCAATCGAGCACGCTGAGCCGGGCATGGTGACGGCGTTTCAGCAGTTTGTTTTGGCACCGCCTGACAGCAGGCGAACGGGTGAAATTTTACAGCTGGAAACCGCACGATTGCTCGGATCTGCACGCGCGCTGGAATCGCAGCCGGGGCTACGTTGGTTGCAGCGTTTACATCAACGCTACGCAGGCTATTCTGCACATCCAGCGCGCGCACTGCGGTTTTTGCGCGCGCGCATTGCCGCGCTGCCACCAGAGTGCGCGATCACTGAGGCGAATGTAACTCAGGCCTTTGCGCAAGAAACTGGTCTGCCAGTGCTGTTGCTGGACGACACGATCGAATTTTCTATTGACACCACGCGTGCGTATTTTGCCGAGCGTGTACTCGGCCAAACTCAGGCAATCGCCGCAGTGCTGGCGCGGTTGGCGGAAATTAAAGCGCAGCTGCATCGCGCCGGAAGACCGTTAGCCAGCTTACTATTAATTGGCCCAACCGGCACCGGTAAAACTGAATTGGCAAAGTCATTAGCAAGCTTTTTATTTGGCAGCAGTGAACGTTTATTGCGCTTTGATTTATCGCAATTAAGCGATGCCGCATCGGTGCAACGCTTAATCGGCAGCGCCGCGATGGCTGCGCCTGAGGGCTTATTGACTGCGAAAGTTCGTGAGCAGCCGTTTTGCGTTTTGCTGCTGGACGAATTTGAAAAAGCGCACCCAAGCTTTTTCGACTTGTTGCTGCAAATTTTAGGCGATGCGCGGCTGACGGATGGCTCGGGACGGGTCGCCGACTTTTCCAACGCGGTGATTGTATTGACTTCAAACTTAGGCGCGAAGGATGCGGCACGCGCGCGCATCGGCTTTGCTTGGGACACAATCAATAATCCCACCGGTGTTCAATTGCAAACCCAGGAGCGGCAAACCCAGGAGCGGCAAATCGTGGAGCGGCAAATCGTGGAGCGGCAAAACCAATCCAATGCACATTTTGAGCGCGCCGTGCAAAACTTCGTGCGCCCCGAGCTGTATAACCGCTTTGACGCCATTGTGCCCTTTGTGCCTTTGACTGCCTCGCAAATTCATGCAATCGCGGCGCGTGAGGTGAACTTGATCGCCGCACGTGCAGGGCTGGTCGAGCGCAATGTGCACCTATCCGTGAGTTTGGATGTGATCGCCTATTTGGCAGAACTGGGATTTGACGCGCAGTTTGGCGCGCGTGCGCTGAAACGCGTGATCGAGCGCGAGCTAAGCGGGCTGTTAGCGCACACCTTGAGTGAGCCGGATGCGTTTGAGCGCGCGCACAGCGGCACGCAGATATCACCGTTTTCGGACACGGCAAGCGTGGCTGCGCCTGTCCACTGGCGGGTCGAGCTGGTCGGGCAAAAATTGCAGATCATCAAAAGTTTGCAGCAAAATGTTGCTGCGCAGACGCCTACTGTTTTGTCCGGCTTGGCTCGGGCGAATGGCGCGCTGGATGCGCGCAGCCAGATTACGCGCACGCAAACGGTGCGCCGTAAAGTTGAAGCGCTGTTGCAATGTGATCGCGTCGCAACTTTGACGGACGAGCTGGCGCTGTTAAAAATTCGCGCCGCGCGCGCGAACAAACGCAAACAGGCGCTGACGCCGGTGGAACTCAATCGAATTGATTTATTAACCCCCCAGTTGAACGCGCTGAAGCAATTGCACGGGCAGGCGGTTGATTTGGAAGATCTGCAGCTCGCGCAATTTTGGCAGGCTCAGAATGCGTCTGGTGGTGGAGCATCCGGCGCGGATATCGCTCAGCACCCCCAGACCCCAAGCGCCGCTGAAATGTCGCAAACATTACAGCTGAGCCTGCGGGCGGTGTTTCGCCTCGGTTTCAGTCGACCTGACACGGTGCGTTTTGCAGTGTTTAGTGAGCATGCGCAGTGGTTGCTGGATATGACCCTGGCCTATCAGGCAGCGGCAATTCAAGCGGCGGGTACGTTTGAGATTCTGGCGGTGATCGAACGCCCGGCAAACGCAAAAGAAGTTATGAAACTAATTGAGCTTAAGCCTCCGGTTTTGCCCGTTAAGCGTATTGCCCAGATCAAGCGGCCTGAGCTGCTGTTGACGCAGCCACAGAGTCAGCTGCTGGGCATGCTAATTGAGGTGACTGGCGATTTGTTCTTGCCGATGTTTAGTGCGGAGTTTGGCTTGCATACCTACAAGCCATTGAAAACCGACGGCGCTGAGCGCGTTGCGCTGGTGGAATGGGCAAAAAACGACTATCAGCCGCGCGCAATTTTGGCGCGCAGCGGCGGCCTGGGCAGTTTGAATCTGCCGGTGCGGCGGGCATTTTTTTGCGAACGTTTAGAGTTAGAAGATGCGCATCTGGCGGGCAAAAAGCGCAAATGGATGCTGAGCCGCGTGCAGAGTGAAATCGCCCCACTGATGCAAGCATATCTGCAGCGTGCCATTGATTCTGTGCATGCGCCACTTACCGAAATTGGGCAATAAACGTGCAAATTTTGCTTCCGGTTTATCTTGAAATGCAGCGTGGCGAATACGCCAAAACCTATGCGCAGCCGCTGTTTTTGAGCACGCCCCATTGCATCGCACCGAATTTGGAGCGTGCGCTGCAGGCGCTGCGTAGCGCGGTGCAAAAACAGCTGGCGCTGTTAGTGCCGATGAGCGATCAGGCAGCGCTGTTGCCGTGGTTGGATCTGCCTGATTACAAAACGCAGCGTTTGACTTTGCGCCTTGACGATGGCCAGCGCGAGCGGCGCGGTGAATTTTTATTCGTCATTGTTGCCGCACTGGATCGTTGGCTAGTGTTCACGCCAAAGCTGCCGATGCGTCAATTTGAGCTTGCGCACCTCGACGATTTAGCCGAGCGCGCCACGGCGGTGTTGAGTGCGTGGCTGAAATCCGCACTCAAAGGCGAGGCTGCATCCGGGGCAGCGAATATGCCGCCTCTAAGCTTTGAAACACTGGCAATTCCTGAGCAAACCCAGGTTCGCCTTAGCGTTTTGGAACTCGAGTTCAACCCGCATCAAAGTACAGCGGCGAAGGCGCAAACCGACCGCGCCGGCCTGGGCGGCGAAGTTACGCATGTGGATGGATCGGCGGAGCTGAGCAAAGTTGGGCGCCTATTAAACGCGCTATACCCAGAACATTTGCAGCGTGGCCTGGGTGTGGATACCCATGTGGCGATGTTGCAAGCGCACTGGCAAAAAGGTTTTCCCACGCCACTGCTACTGCTGGGGCCGGGTGGCGTCGGCAAAACTACGGTGCTGCACGAATGGCTGTATCGCTTGCGCGACGCACAGGCACACACGCCGCGCGTCTGGCTGCTGTCACCACAGCGTTTGATGAGCGGCATGAGCTATTTAGGTCAGTGGGAAGCGCGCTTGCTAACGATTTTAAAGCATGCCTGCGCGCAAGAATTGGTGCTGTATTTTGACGATCTTTTGGGGCTTTTTAGCGCGGGCATCAGCTCCGGTAGTAACCTTACAATCGGTGATTTATTGATTCCGTGGATAGACAAAAAAGGTCTGCGCGTAGTTGCCGAAATTACCCCAGAAACCTGGCGCGTGTTGCGTGAGCGTCGGCGTGATTTCTGCGACTTATTTCAAGTCTATCCGATTGCTGAATTCGCACCTGCGCACCGTTGGCCGATCCTAGCCGCGCTGTCGCGCGAGTTAGAAATGCGCCATCAAATTCGCTTTGAGCTGGATGTGATTCCAGCGGTGCTAGAGTTGAGCCAACGCTTTGCGAGCGGGCGCGCGTTTCCCGGCAACGTGAGTGATGCGCTGAAACAAATTGCGGCGCGCGCACCTGCGAAAAGCATCGTCGGGCGGGCCCAGGTGGTGGGTGATTTTTCCCGCCGTTTGGGGCTCAATACCGCCTTGATCGATACCCGCGTAGCGTTGGATTACGCAGCGATAGTCGCGGCACTTCGGCAACATTTGTCCGGGCAAGACGCCGCTGTCGACGCCCTAGCAAGCGCAGTTTTGCGTGCCAAAGCACGGGTTAACGATCCGAAACGACCGCTCGCAGTCATGTTGCTTTTGGGGCCAACAGGTGTCGGGAAAACGCAGAGCGCGAAAGCGCTTGCGGCGTTGTTGCAGGGCACCGATACGCACGCGAATACCGACATCCTAGTGCGCTTTGATTTAAACGAATATGTCAGCCCTGGTGATGCCGCAAGGCTGGTTGGCACTTGGCAAAACCCGGACGGCTTACTGACGTCAGCGATTCGGCGTCAACCGAGTTGCGTACTGTTGTTTGATGAAATTGAAAAAGCCACGCCCGAAGTTTTTGATGTCTTACTGTCTTTGCTGGACGAGGGACGATTGACGGACGCGCACGGTCGCGTCGCAGATTTCACGCGCGCGTTTATTTTGCTGACTTCCAACTTGGGTGCACGCGCCGCGCAGGCGACTGTGGGATTTGTCAGCGCGCCCGATCCGCAGTTGCAATTTATCGACGCAGCAAAGCGCTTTTTTCGGCCAGAGTTTTTTAATCGCATCGACACTGTGATTGGTTTTGATCGCTTTTCTGCAGCGGAATTACGCGCGCTTACGCAAACCTTGGTACGAGACGTTCTCGCGCGCTCTGGCCTTGCTGCAAGGCGTTGTTTTGTCACGGTGTCAGACGCCGCAATGGATACGCTGGCGGCGCTGGGCCTGGACACACAGCTGGGCGCGCGCGCCCTCAAACGCGGTGTTGAACGCGCGCTGGTGCAGCCCCTTGCGGTCAAATTAGCCAGCGTAAGCGTGCAGGTGCCCACCTGCATTCGCATTGGCGCCGCAGGTGGTGTTTTGGCGGTGCAGCTGGATTCGTTTGCGAGCGCAACACGCGCGCACCAGATTTGGGATGCGTTTAAGGATCGCGCACAGCTGCGGCTACTAGCCGATTGCGTGGCGTTACAGCTGGACGCAATTGCCGCACAGCTGCTGGCGCATCCGGGTGCAGGCGTGATTACCCTGGGCGCGGTAACGCCGGCAACGCAGCATTATTTCGCGGTGCGCGAACAGCTCGACCAGGTGCAGCAAAGTGTCGCGCAGTTGCGGTTGCCGCCGCCCAAAAAATCAGTCGGCAATCCGGTGCGCACGGCGCAAGCGCGTAGCGTTAGCTCGCGTGATCAGGGACATAAATTTCCGCTCGGCGCGTTTGAGCGCCAAGCGGAAGGCTTAAGTTCGCAGATGGCAGAGTTAACCTATGGCAGCGCAAACGCGCTGAATGCGGCGCCGGAAAATGCACCGCAAGCGCATGATACGGATGCGATTTCAGCGCAGGCGCGCAGGGTGCTTAGCCAGTTTGCTTGGCTGCAACACTTGGCAAATGCGCAGCCGGCGCTGCAAACCTATGTGTTACACGCGCACGATTTGCCCCAGCACACCGACAACCCGCAGCCAGCGGCGGAATTAGCCCGCCTAGCGGCGGCACTGGCGCTGCTAAACGGCTGCACGGCGGCACAAATTTCCGCCAGCGACGCGCGCGTGCTGCAGCTGCAGGGCTTTGGCTTGGCTGCGGTTTTAGCGGCTGAATTGGACTGGCGAATGACCTCGGGCGCAAAACTCGCGCTGCTGGGTTTCTCTTTGGCGTCATCGCACGCCTCAACATTGATTACCCGCCGGGGCACAAAAAATATGCTGGATTTACGCACTGGGTTGAGTCTTGCCGGTGATGCAAGCGCGCAAACGCAGCTCGCGTTTATGCTTGCGCATGTGACTTTAGACGTCGAATTTATGCGTTTGACAATGCCGGAAACAACATGAGCGCGCGCGTTCCCGTTGCCTATTGGCAAGATGCAGATGGGCATCACTATGGGGTGATTTTGGGTGATCCTGAAATTGCCACAGCGATTGGTACGGATCGGCTGGACGTGCGCAACCAGCTGTTGGCGTTGGCCGCGTGGTTGCTTGAACATGATGCCGCGCGTGTGGAAACCGATTGGGTGAATGCCGAGCTAATCCAGGTGCGCATTCAAGCGCGCCCACGCTATCAAGATGGTGCGCGCACGGTGCCCGCACCCAGTGCACTCAATCTGAAAATTCCCTGCGTCAAATTGATCAGTGAATCGGGTACACAGCTGTGTGTGCAGCCGCATCTGCATTTGAGTGTGGTTTATGAAAGCGATCGCGATGTGCGCGAGCTGGTGGCGCATTACGCCCAGGAATCGCTGCGTGATTTAACCCCGTGGGCGCTGGCATTGAGCGCGCCACCAGCCAGCTATGACGTCGATTTTATCAGCGTGCCGAATTATTTGGCGCGCACAGGCATGAGCGCACCAGAACAGCGCGCCGGGCTGCGGGTATTGTTTGATACCGCCGAACCCTTGTTGCGGGACCGCAAAAATTATGGCGCAGCCTTCGGGCGCGCCAACGCAGTCAATGATTTGGCAGCACGTTTGGCGGCCGCAAACGGCAATATCTTGCTGGTCGGCGCGCGCGGTGTCGGCAAAACCACATTGTTGTGCGAGGCCCAGCGCAAGTGCGTGCGCAGCAATAGCGCCAGCCAAATGGATGGCTTACGCGACTATCGCATGTGGCGCTTCAGCGCTGCCCGCGTGATTGCTGGAATGCGCTATCTCGGGCAGTGGGAAGCGCGTTTAGAGGACATCATCAGCGCGCTGGCCGCCATTGACGGCGTGTTTGCGGCGGAAAGTCTTTTGGAATTGGTGCGTACCGGTGGCGCGTCGCCGGAAAGCAGTGTCGCGGCGTTTTTGCTGCCCTATTTGCAGCGGGGTGAGCTGCGCATGGTGGCCGAAGCCTCCTTTGAGGAAGTGCAGGCGGCGCGGCGCTTACTGCCCGCACTGCTGGATTGTTTCGAGTGTGTGCCGGTGTCAGCATTTACCGGCGATGCGGCGTTGGCCGTGATGCAAGAGCTAGCGCAGTCGTTGCGGGTAGCCAATACGCCAGACGCGGCTGATGCTGCGGTGCCCAGCCAGGTTTTGGCATTATTCCAACGCTTTTTGCCGAATGCTGCCGTGCCTGGGCCCGCCACCGAATTTTTACGTGCCCAATATCGCGACATGCGACGCGCAAAATCGACAAAAGCTGCTCGTCGCACCGAGAGTCTGATTTCTCGCGTTCCGCTCGGCAGTCAGGTGTTGGAAAACCAGGCTCCAGAAAACCAGGCTCCAGAAAACCAGGTGCTAGCGGCATTCATCAAACAAACCGGCTTGCCGCAAGTCTTGGTTGATGATCATCAGGCACTTTCGTTTGCGTTTGTTTGCGCGCAGTTGCAGCGCGATGTGATCGGTCAACACGAGGCGATCGCCGCCGTGGCACACAGCATCGTGACGCTCAAGGCGGGATTAAATGATCCGAACCGGCCGGTATCAGTGCTGCTATTTTCCGGCCCGACCGGCACGGGAAAAACCGCGCTCGCCAGAGCGCTGGCACGCTTTTGTTTTGGCGGCGCAATGCTCGATGAATCAGCAGATGCGGGTCTAACTCAGGCAGAACAGCGCCCTGCTGACGCCGCCGAACAGCGGCTGATTCGCCTGGATTTGAGCGAATATCAGGGCTTCGATGCGGCGTATCGTTTTGTTTCTGACGCTGACGGGCAAGCCGCGCCCTGGCTGCAACAGATTGCGCGCCAACCTTTTTCCGTCTTGCTTTTTGATGAAATAGAAAAGGCCAGCCCGGATATTTTCGATATTTTGCTCGGCGTGCTTGACGTTGGGCATATGACTGATCGCTATGGACGAAGCTTTGATTTCCGCTGCAGCATTATTATTTTGACGTCAAACATCGGTGCCCAGCGCGGAGCTAGCCCTGGATTTTTACCGACCGCGCCGGCCAGCGCGCATGCGGTCACGCAATTTTTTCGCCCGGAGTTTTTCAATAGGCTCGATGCGGTGGTGCCGTTTCACGCCCTGACCGTGGAAAATATGCGCGTGATTGCGGAAAAAGAGCTGCGTGATCTGGCAAAACGCGAAGGCTTGGCGGCTTATCAGTTGACCCTGAGCTGGAACGACGCGGTTTTGGATTTGCTCGCGACCTCGGGCTTTGATGCGCGGTTCGGCGCGCGCAAACTGCAGCGCGCTTTGGCAGAACAGGTGGTGCAGGTGCTGGCAAACTGGCGGCTTGCGCAGCCACACGTGCGCGGGCGCAACTTACATTTGACGGTTGATGCAAACGACAAAGTTGCTTGTGAATAGTTCGCCGCCACGCCGCCCGTTCCCCACGTCGAAGCCCCGGTTCCCAGGTGGTAGACACCTCGTCATTGTCCCGATTTAGCACTTGCACCATGATGCCTGCTCGTTTCTTGACTCGGAAAACTTCGAGGCCAAGCACTGCGACAAGCTCTTGATTGACCTGCTCAATAATCCCGGTGGCGATAACTCGTTTAGCGACGCGATGCTAGCGCACCTGGTCGCCAAACCATTTCGCTTTGCCTCCAAGTTCCGCATTCGGGTTAGCAAAGAAACGACGGACTCCAACGCCAAGCGCCTGCCCGACAGCGAAGCACTCGCGCAGGATTTGCATGTCGCCAAGATCGCAGGCGAAGAAACCTCAGATCTAGCGACAACTTTAGGCGCGATGGAGCAATTCACGCTGTCTAGAACCGGCATCACGGTGGGCTATCCAAAGGCGCAAATTATCCGGCTGAGCGGCGATCTTCGCAATCGAAACACTTTGGTGGACTCGTTTTGCGCTACCCGCGCTCCTTTTTCTAGTCCTAAATCCGTTCAAAAAGACCTGGCTAACATGGCTGCGCGCCTTGATTGCTATTGGCTGCGGCTGGGCAGCTATGTTTTCTTACGCGCTGGCCGCGAATGCGATCAATTATTCGATGGCAAAGACCAATGCCGACTTTGCGCAGCTTGCAAGCGGTGACGGAGCTAAACTAGCAACCGCAGCAACCCTAGGCTGGCTGCTACCTGCGATCCTTGCGTTTGGACTTTGGGGAATTCAGCGCTGGCATCGATATCGCAGTGTCACGAGCCAAACCAAATACGGCAGCGCCTAAACCAATTTGCCCACACCGTAAAGATCAGCCAGACTCAGCGCCATTCCGAACTCTATTTGGGCGCCCAATGTTTCATACGATCTTGATCGCCAATCGTGGCGAAATCGCCTGCAGAATTGTGCGCACCTGCCGCAAGCTGGGCGTGCGTGCGGTTGCGGTTTATTCTGACGCGGATGCGAATGCGCAGCACGTCAAGCTCAGCGATGTCGCCGTCCACATTGGCGGCTCGCGCCCGGCGGAAAGTTATTTGCTGGGCGATAAGATTATTCAAGCGGCGCTGGACAACGGCGCGCAAGCGATCCATCCGGGTTTCGGCTTTTTGAGTGAAAACGCCGATTTTGCCGATGCCGTGGAACAGGCCGGCCTGGTGTTTATCGGGCCAAGATCATCCAGCATGCGCAAAATGGGCAGCAAGGCCGGGGCCAAAGAATTGATGCGCGCCGCTGGCGTGCCGGTGGTGCCGGGCTATGAAGGCAGCGATCAAGACCCGGCGGTGTTGATGGACGAGGCCGCACGCGTGGGCTTCCCATTGATGATCAAAGCCGCGCACGGCGGCGGTGGCAAAGGCATGCGCGTGGTGCGCACGGCGGCAGAATTTCTGGCGAACTTGGAATCCTGCCAGCGCGAAGCGAAAAACGCCTTTGGACGTGATCGCGTACTGCTAGAGCGCTACATCGAAACCCCGCGCCACATCGAGCTGCAAATTTTTGGCGACACGCACGGCAAAGTGCTACACTTAAATGAGCGCGAATGCTCGGTGCAGCGGCGCTTCCAAAAAATTGTCGAAGAATCCCCCTCGCCAATCATGACGCCCGCGCTGCGCGCCAGCATGGGCC
>JANNYO010000463.1:0-7675 GCA_031410115.1 Rhodanobacteraceae bacterium
GCTATGCCAGAAGCCTTAGTTGTCGAACGCTCCGCCACCCTTTTTAATTTGCTCAGCCGTACGCTGGAAAGTGCGCAGGTGCCAATTAGCAAGCATTTTGAGCGTTTTGGCGACGCCGTTGATGAGCTGCGCGAGCGCATCAGCAACGCCCAGCTGCCGGATTTGCTGATTATTGGCATCCCAGAGAAAGAGCCGGCGGAATGCGAGGCATTGCTTAAATTGATCAAAGAGTTGCCGCCGGAAAGTCTGCCGATTTTGCTGCTTAGCCATGCGCCGCTGCCCAAGCTGGATCGCTGGCTGGCCGCACGCGGCAGTGCGATGCGGTTGTTATGGTCGCAATTTTGGCAACTGCCCGGCGCGATTGACGAGCTGGCACCGGCGCTGATGTTTAGCGCCACTGCACCGGCGCGCGATACCAGCACCGGGCCGACGCGTATTTTGCTGATTGACGATTCCGTTTCCGTGCGCCGCACCTATCAACAGCTGCTGACCGCGCAGGGTTTTATCGTCGATTTGGGCGAAAGTATCGCGGAAGGCTTGAGCAAGGCGCGCGCCGGGCGCTATGACTTGGTGATCGTGGATTACTACCTGCCCGATGGCACCGGTGATCAGCTGGTGACCAAACTGCGCGCCGACCCGATGACGAAAAACGCCTCCGTCGCGCTGATTACCGCAACCTACAAAGATGAAGTGATTCAGCAGTGCCTGGATGCTGGCGCAATTGAATGCATGTTTAAAAACGAGGTGATTTCGCTCACCTTGGCACGCATCAAAGCGCTCGTGCGCAACATCGAAGATCGTCGGCAAATTGAGGCCGAGCGGCAGCGTTTGGACGGCATTTTACGCACCGTCGGCGATGGTGTTTACGGCTTGGATGAAAAAGGCCGCGTGACGTTTTTGAACCATACCGGCTGCCGCCTTTTAGGCTACGGCGACGAGTCGGAAATTATCGGTATGCCCAGCACCGAGTTCACCGCTGAAGCGCGTAGTGACGTGAGTGCGGCGCGCGTGGAAACCTTGTTTCGCACCAGTGAAGGTCGTTTGCTGCCGGTGGAGCTGAGCGTCGTGCCACAAATGAATGGTGGTCAGCGACAGGGCTCGGTGGTGGTGTTTCGCGATATTTCAGATCGTAAAAACGTTGAGCGCGTGCGCTTTGAGTTAGACCATGACAAGTTGACTGGGCTGTCAAACCGGCGCTTTTTTATGCTGCGTTTGGCGGAAACAGTGGTGGATCGCAAAGCCGGCGGCTACACCGCTGTGCTGTTTTTAGATGTGGATCGTTACACACAAGTGCTTGAAAATGCTGGTGAAATTGCCGGGCAGCAATTGCTGGTTGAAATTGGCCAACGGCTGCAGGCGCGGCTGCGTGAGAATGATTTGTTGGCGCGCCTTGAGCACGATCAATTTGCCCTGAAGTTAGAAAACGTGCAGCTGGAAAATATCTACACCATTAGCGACGGCCTGCGTGAAATGCTGCGTGAGTCGCGCTATTTGACGCACGCTGGGCAGAGCTTGGGCATCACCGTTTCGGTTGGTGTGGCGATTGTGAGTAAAGACTCGCCATCAGCCGAATACGTCATGGAAAATGCGCGCCAAGCCTGTGGTCAAGCGAAGCGGCGCGGGCAAAATCAGACGCAGATTTTTGTTATCGAAAGCGACTCCCGTTTGGCGAAAGATTTAGAGGCCGGTTGGGCGGTACGCATCAAAGAAGCGATGTCGGAAGATCGCATTGTGCTGCTCGCACAGCCGATCGTAGCGATTGGCTGCACCGACCCGAAAATGAGCCCCGAGGAGCTGCATGCTTTGCCGTTTCGGCCCGGCATCGACACCACGTTTGAGATTTTGATTCGCTTAGTGAACCGCGATGGCCAGTGGGTTAGCCCGGGCGTATTCGTGCCCTTAGCCGAGCGCTTCAACTTGATGCCAAAAGTAGATTTGTGGGTGATTGCGCGCACCGTGCGCTTTGCCAGCCGCATTCCGCCCGAGGTCAATTTGACCTTTTCAATCAATCTATCGAATCAAACGCTGATTGATCCGGAAGCGTTGAACCACATTGAAAACACCTTTGCCAGCCACCGCGTTGACGCCAGCCGCTTTATTTTCGAAGTTTGCGAGACTGGCCAAATTGCGCAGCTGCACACGGCACGCAAGTTTATGACACAGCTAAAAGCTATGGGCGCACGTTTTGCTCTGGATGATTTTGGCTCCGGCCACAATTCCATCAGTCATTTGAAGTGGCTGCCGATTGATTTAGTTAAGGTCAATGGCGAGTTTGTATCCAACAAAACCGGCAGCGAAGTGGATCGCGCAATGGCACTTTCGCTGACGCAAATGGCGCACGCGCTCAAGCTGAAAGTGATCGCGGAAAAAGTGGATAGCGCAAAATCCTTAACGTGGCTGCGCGCAGCGAAGGTTGATTTTGTTCAAGGAAATTTGTTGGGCGAGCCGAAAAAACTGGACGATATTGATTTTGATGCGCTGTTTTGAGGCGCTAGTTTGGCGCCGAGAATAATAAATAATCTAAGCTCTGCCAGCGATCACGCCGCATATTAACGCGCTTAACTGCGTTGATTCCCTCCGTGCGCAAGCGCTCAAGTTGGCCCGCGACCGCACAGCTGCCATCCGCGCGCAGCACCCGCCACCAGGGCAGCGTTCGCTTCGGCCCAAGCTGTGGCTGTGGATCGCGCAGCACCCGAACCACCAGCCGTGCGCCGCGCGGAATGCCGGCCAACTCTGCTACTTGCCCGTAACTGGCGACTTGCCCGGGTGGGATTTCACAAATAACCGCAATAATTTTTTTCTTGGCTTCGTCAAAGCTCGTTACCATTGGTGCAGCCCCGAATCGTTCGGGTTTAAATAAATCACTGCGTTTGAGGGTTCTAGGCATGCAAAATTTTGAAGACATTCGCGCCTGGGCGGCGGCAAATCATAAGCTTAAGGATAACGAGCCGTTTTTGCTCAGTTTTGACGTCGCCATCGTCGACGAGGGCCGCCGCCAAGGCATGTATGTGGCGGAATTAGACTGCGAGGGTGGCGGCAAAATTGCGCGCGTTTCAACCCCGATTGCGCGTACCGCACGGGTGAACGCTGAGCGCTGTCTGCGCTTTAACTGGGCGCAACGCGTGGGCTATCTGGCTATTGGCGAACTGGATGGCAAAGAATGGCTGCACCTGTGCGAAAACCGCCCGTATCCGGGCTTAAACGCGCCGGAGTTGGATCACATCATGCGCGAATTGGCGCCGTTAGCTGACAAATTAGAGCGCGCGTTAACAGGTAAAGATCACGTATGAAACGGTTTTTTTTATTGCTGTTGTGTCTGGTTGCGAATTTTCAGAGCGCAGCCCAAACGGGACAACGAACCTTCGATTTGTCTGCTATTAAAGATGATGAAATAGCCCTGCCGCGCGGCCTTAGCGACGCTGAGCGCGGCTTTTGGCAACTTCCCACGTCCTTAGCACTAGCACTCGCGCCGCCGCCCCAGCCGGTGCGTACACCCGCCGAATACGAAGCCAATGACGGCTTACTGATGCGCTGGGGCAGTTTTAACAGCGTGATTACCGAAATCAGCGTCGCCGTCACGAGCGCCAACGGTTATCAGGGCGGCCCGGCACCGCGAGTTTATCTTGTGGTGTCGGGGGCTAGTCAGCAAAGCTCGGCTTTGTCGATTTTAACTGCCGCTGGCGTGGATATGAATCGCGTGCAGTTCATTACCGCCGCAAGCAACAGCGTTTGGATGCGCGATTACGGCCCACGCTTTGTCAACAGCGCAGGCATACGTGGCCTAATTGATCACGCCTACAACCGGCCCAGACCGTTAGACGACGCGATCCCAAGTGCTGTCGCCCCCGCCTTGGGCGCACCAACCTATGCGCTGCCACTAGTGCACGGTGGTGGTAATTTTCATTTGTTTGACGATGCTCAGGCGTATATGACCGCGTTGGTGGAAAACGAAAATCCAGGTGTAAGCGCGGAGCAAATCAAGACCTATTTTAGCGACTACCAGGGCCTGGATCTGACCATTACGCCGGTGTTTCCAGCCAGTTTCGATTCGACTGGACATATCGATATGTGGATGCTGCACGCCGCGCGCCGACGGGTGATTATCGGTGAGTACCCAGCGACCGGTGGCGTGTACGCTGTCCCGCGTCAAATTACCGAAGAAACTGCCGCGTTGATGACCAGCCGCGGCTATGAGGTTTTACGCACGCCGGGTTGGCAGGGCGCAGGTGGTGCGCACTATACCTACGCCAATTCCGTGGTGATGAATTCCAAAGTGTTGATGTGTCGGTTTAGCGGCGAAGATGTGCGCAATGCGCAGGCACTCGCGGTATTCCAGCAAGCCTTCCCAACCCGCCAAATCGTGACCATTGATTGCAGCAGCATTATCAGCTCAGCCGGTGCGATTCACTGCATCGTGATGCATGTCAGCACGGCGCTGTTGACCTTTAGCGGGTTTGAAGGCGAATAGCTCGAAATGTGCATTTTACAGGTCAAGGTAAAACCCAATGCGCGCGTCGGCGTGCTGACCGCGCAGGCCGATGGCACTTGGTTGGCGCAAGTAAAAGCTGTGCCGATCGATGGTAAAGCCAATACCGAATTGATTCGGCTGGTTGCAGAAAATTTTGGCGTTGTAAAATCGATGGTCACGGTCAAATCCGGTGCCAGTGGGCGTTTGAAATTGATTGAAGTACAACAGTGATGAGCGCCAATACCACCCAGCCGGATAAATCCAAGCCAGACCAAGCCCAGGTCATCAAAGTTTTCGTGTCGCTCGAACATCCGTGCGGTTATTACCCGGATCGGGATGCGCAAAATTTGGTGCTCGATCCGATTGCGGAGGGCCAAAAAGAAATATACGACAGCGCCATTGCACGTGGTTTTCGGCGCGGCGGTGGGCATATTTATCGACCGCACTGCGCCAAGTGCAATGCGTGTGTCGCCAGTAGAATCAGTGTCAAACACTTTCAGCCCAACCGCAGCCAGCGCCGCTGTTTAGCGGCAAATGCTGATCTCAGCGTTACCCGTCGGCCGGCTGCGTTTAGCGCGGAATATTTTGATTTGTACCAGCGCTACCTTGCGGCGCGCCATATCGACGGTGGCATGGACGACCCAGATGTCGGTGATTTCAGCCGGTTTTTGTTTTCGAGTTGGTCGCAAACCGAGTTCATCGAATTTCGCGCTGACGGACATTTGCTGTGCGTTGCGGTAACTGATATCACGCGTTCTGGCCTGTCTGCGGTGTATTGCTTTTTTGACCCCGCGCAAGCCGCGCGCAGCCTGGGCACGTTTGCAATCTTGAGCCAAATTGAACTCGCACGCGCCGCCGGATTTGATGCCGTTTATCTCGGTTTTTGGATCGATGGCCACGAAAAAATGCACTACAAATCGAAATTTCGTGGGCTAGAAATTTTACGTCGTGGCGAGTGGTGCGCTCGCCCGCAGTGACGCACCCAGGCCTAAATCCGCCAGCGTCCAAAAAACGCCTCACGCTGGTTAGTTTCAACATCCAAGCCGGTGCCCGCAGTGATCGCTACCACGACTACGTTACTAAGGCCTGGCAACATATTTTGCCCGGGCCTAGCAAGACTAAAAATATCAACGACATCGCCAAAGCAATTGCGGAGTTCGACGTGGTTTGCTTACAAGAGGCAGATGGCGGCAGCGTGCGCTCGGGCTTTGTGCATCAAGCGCACCGTTTGGCGCAGCTGGCGGGTTTTGCCACGGTGCTTGATCAACGCAACCGTAAAGTGGGTTTGAAAACCTTGCCGTTTGCCTGTTCAGGCAATGCGATTTTGGCGCGCCTTCAGTGCGGAAATAGTCGCGAACATACCTTGCCCGGTGCGGTGCCAGGGCGCGGCGCGATCGAGGCCAGTATCGCAGGTGTGCATATTTTCAACCTGCATTTATCGCTGACCGCGAACGCCCAGCGTGCGCAGCTTGAATATCTTGCCGAACATATCGGTGGCAAGAATGGACCTCTCATTGTCGCAGGTGATTTCAATTGCAGCGATGAATCGCCCGCCGTACGCGCGTTCGTCAGTGCGCTGAAATTAAACATCGCCCCAGTTGGGCCAAGTTTTCCCAGTTGGGCACCAAAACGTCGAATTGACTTGATTTTGTATCGCGGCCTGGAGCTCAAACGGGCCTGGACGCTGCCCATGCTAGCGTCGGATCACTTGGCGGTGGCGGCGGAGTTTGGTGGTTAAAATTGGCTGCGCGTCGCTCTAGGCCTTGCGCATTAGGGAGTTGTCCCATACATTAAATACACTATGGAAATTTTAGATTTAATAAAAACTGACTCTGAGCGGCTTTCCTTCGAGCAATTGCTTGCTTTGGGAAAAACAAACCAGGACGACATTAAAGATATCTACATCGTGCCACCATCTTTCGAATTCGATCAAGCTGACAACGATGATTTTGGTCATGTTGTGGTGGTTTATAAAACCGCCCACTACGGCGCACGTTAACTCGTGCCAAAGCCTTCGACCGAACTTCACACTTTGCCCGCAAAAGCTGTCCTCAGTGCGGAGACTCTTGAAAAGTTTATAAATAACCAAACAAAAGAGTTGGAACTGCGTTCTCAAGAGCTCGTATTGCAATCCCAAAAAGACAAAAACTCGTTTGATTTCGGCAAATCGGCGCTTCTGGTCAAAGCGCAGGATCGAAAAGAAAACCGAGATCATCAATATAAGCAACGTCAGCAAACTTACATTTTTGCTGGCTTTGCAGGGATCATGGTTATTGGTTTGGTCGTTTATGCGCTACACCTAAACAAAGACGTCTTTGCGGTAGAAATTGTGAAGGCAATTGTCTTTATTTTGACCGGTGGGGTAGGCGGCTATGGGCTAGCACGGTCTAAAGCTAGCCAAGAGCCGCCTCAATCTAAAACTGACGATCGTTAAAATTTTGCAAGCGGCGGGCGCAAACCGAACTCGTCAAACCCAATCCGTCAATCCTTCACGCGCATACAGCTCAGTAAAGCTGGGCAACGCTTTCATTCGCGCCGCGTATTCGGCCAGCGCCGGTAAAGTGTGCGCAGGCTTTGGCATATTGCGCGACCAGCGCATCAGCATGGTCAACATGAAATCCGTCACTGTCATGTGTGCGCCCAGCAAATACGGGCCGCGCTGTGCGATATGTTGATCGACGCGTAGCCATGCGGCCTCAATTTTGATCCGGGCGGCTTCTTTAGCGGCATCCGCATTTGCACCACCCGCCGCTTCAGTGGGAAAGAACCAGCTGCGATAAGCCGGTTGCAGCGTATTGGCGCAAAAAAACATCCATTGATAGTATTGCGCACGTTCCAAGGTGCCGGGCACGGGCGCAAGCCGCTTGCCTTTAAAGCTATCGCCCAAATGCAGGCAAATCGCCGCAGCTTCGGTAATCGGCGTGCCATCAATCAGCAACGTTGGCACCACGCCTGCCGGGTTCAATAAAAGATAGGCTTCGCTCTTGTGCTCAGCTTTTGCCAGGTCAAGCGGATGCAGCGTGTGCGCTAGGTTTAGCTCAATCAAAAGCCAATGCACCACGAGCGAGGCTGTGCTCGGGGAATAAAAAAGTTCAAGTTTGCGCATCGTCGGAATCGCCAGATGTAGGTAAGACTAGCGATCTTAATCGCTGAAAGTGCTGGTTGGGGGTTTAGTACGCAAAACACGCAAGACAACGTTTTTCAAGG
>JANNYO010000464.1:0-2729 GCA_031410115.1 Rhodanobacteraceae bacterium
GCTTCGGCGCTTGCGACAAAGCCAGCATCCAGCCAAAGCGTGGCAAGCCGCAGTTGTTCGCTGGGCGTGAGTGCAAGATCCAATCCAGCTTTTTGCGTGTCGAGCCAGACGTCGTGCAGAGTATGTATTTCGTCTGCCCCCACGGTATTTGCCAGCAGCACGCGTCGTGCAGCGCTGACCGCAGCAGCACCACCTGGACCAAAACGCGCCGCACGATAGGCCGGCACCAGGATGTCTAAACGCTGTTCGTAAAACGCCAGGGAACTGAGTTCGGTGTGGGCTCGGGCGAAATCGAGCTCGCCCAATGCTTTTAGCCCACGCTGCAATTTTTGCGCGTGTTCTTGCGCGCTGAAACGCCCGCGATTTTGCTGCTCACCGCCGCCAGGATGTGTGCCGGGCGCCAGCTCAACCGCAGGCACTGCAGCAAAAAAGTCTTCGCGCACTTTTCCTAATTTTACCAATAGCCAACTGCTCAAAGCGCCGCTGATCATGCCGCCCGCATGCGCATCAAAGCCGATCGACTCATTGCTGGTGAGCAGCGAAAAGATCTCTTTGCCAAACCAAATCGGCAGCAAAATCAGCGCAGGCACATGTACATAGTTAAAATAAAAGCCCAGCCAGTAAAACACGCGCACGCGACGAAAGCCCCACAGCACCGGTAGCGCACCCATCAACCCCGCGATTGCACCCGATGCGCCCAAACCGGAAATTGGCTGACCGTAGCGCCAAAGCTCAGACGCTAGACCTGCCGCAATGCCGGCGCACAGATACATCAACAGATAAACGCGCTTACTCAGTGCCCCCTCGACCAGCAAGCCAACAATCAGCAGCATCACCATATTGCCGAATAGGTGCTCGAAGTTGGCGTGCAGAAACGTTGAGGAAAATATAGTTAAGAAACTAAATGTTCCAGTGCGGTGTGAATAGCGTTCGGTGAAATTTCCGCGCTGCCAGAGCGCCTCGAACTGGCTGCGGCGGCTGTGGTAGCTGGCATAGTCCGCGCTGCTGGTCGCAACGATTGCATCTGCCGCAATGGTGCGCTGAAATTTCGTGTCGGCCTGCATTTCAGGCAGCAGAAAGCTGCTGCGAAATGGCTCGTCATACTGGGCAATTTCGGCATATTCCGCACGCTGATCGGGTGCAATTTGCGCAATGTAGGCAGGGATTTCCAGCGCGCCTAAATTTGCCTCCAGATAAAAATCAAAAGCCAGCTGCAGCCTGCCTTCAGCGGGCACCTGTTGGGCAAAATACACCCAGCAATTTGCCAAGATCAGCGCTAGGGTAATCCACGGTAGCGTTTGGCGATTGAGGGGTTTGTGTAGTGGCAGGATCAGCACTTAAGTGCCCCGCCGAACCGGCGACATGGCAATTGGGATGTGCGGCGTATCAGCGGCGCGCACGCGCCCATGTCTTAAAATTGCGGTCATTTTGCAGCCAAGTATATTCGCTTGCTTGGGCAAGCTTGTCGGCATCCAACGAAAGTTCAAGCGCTTTTTCGTAGCGCTCAACGACGTCGATAAATATTGCGCTGTCTTTTACAGCTGAGGTTACGCCGAGCAGGGAATCCCAGGCCAATGCCAGTTTGGGTTCAGCTTTTACTGCGGTCTCGCACGCGTCACGCGCCTGCAAGAGTTTGTTGTCTTCTAAATAGGCACTGCACTTCAATATGCTGGTTGCAGCGTCTTTGACCACATTTCCCTCAAAGATTTCAATCGCCCGTATCGCGCGATCAAGCCGTTTGGTGTAGAAAAAATGATCGATCAATAAGAATTGCAGGCTAGGCTCGTCGGCAAAATGCGCCGCCAATTCCTCTAGGCTGGCGCGATAGGTGGCTTCATCAATTTGCTGGCCCAGCATAACGCGGTAGGTCGCGTACTGCTGGGTTTTTTTGAAGGCAGCGGGCAACTTTTCCATTTCTTGATACGCCACACTAATTTGTTTTTTCGCAATCGCATCCGTGAAACGTTGGAAGGCAGCGAGTGCAGTGGAGTCGACTTGCGACATTCCCAGCCAGGAACGCGCGGTTGATTGATTGCTAAAAATGCCGGCCGCTAAACGACGGATGGCGGCACTGGATTTTAGCCCTTGACCGTAATCAAACCAGTCAGTGATTCGCTCTTTACTGTTTAACTCAAAACGCAAATAGCCAAAACCAAGGGACTCGCCTGTGTCGTCGGCAAAATCAAATCGCAGCAAATGCTCGCTGCCAGCGCCCACGCGTTTTGAGCGCAGCAGCAGAGCTGTGCTTTTGCCAGTAAAGCCGCCCAATAAGTTATCGCCGACGTGTGCGCGGTTTTCTAAAAAGCCAGTCATAAAACCGCGTTGGTCGGACGCGCTCAGATCAAGGTCACGGATCGCCGTGCGCCCCAGGGTTTCGACATCAATCATTTGCGTTAAGCCCACACTGTTGTGTTGATTGATCAGATCCGCAATGGTTTGCCCTTGCTTTTGCAGCGTGTTTTCACGGCTCAGCGTGTTTTCACGGCTCAGCGCGTTCGGTGCTGTCATCACACGCAAAGGCGTCCACCCCGACATTGCGTTTGTTCCCGGCACGAACAGCATTAGCGCTAATAATGTGGTGATTATTCGAATCATACGTTGTGCTATCCCAATGGCGTCGTCGCCGATAAATTGTGAGCCTGCACGCTCGGATCAAAAAAGACAACGGCGGCCACTATTGTGTCGACAGAAATTCCTCATTTCGCCACGTCGGGCCGTTGCAGAATTTA
>JANNYO010000465.1:0-11662 GCA_031410115.1 Rhodanobacteraceae bacterium
AATCACCTCGCCGTCCGCCATGGTCATGCGGTAATCGCGCACGTCGCGTACTCCGCACAGCACGATGGTCTGCGGGAAGTGTTTCGGGCGGTCGGTATAGCCTGCACGAATTTGTCGTAGTAAGGAAATTAACGTGTCGCCGACGAGCGCATCAACTTCATCGAGGAATAAAACGACTGGCTTGGCTAGCGCGCCCGAGAGCAAACGCAGGGCGCTGGCAAAGGCTTCATAAGGGCCGCGCGCGAGCAGGTCTGCACGCTGCGTTTCGACGATGTCAAGCCCGAACAAAAGCGTCGCCTGGACTGCAAGTTGACCCACCAGCACCTGTGCAGCACTCGCCACATCCCCACGTGCCGCCTGTGCACCCTCGATATTGACGTACAGCGCGGCGTAGTCGTCGTGGCGGTTTAGATAGTCACGTAAAGCCATTAGGCAAGTGGTTTTGCCGGTTTGGCGCGGTGCGTGCAGGACGAAGTAGCGCTGTTGCGCGATCAAATCCAGCAAGTTGGGCAGATCGATTCGCGCTAGCGGGTCAATCTGATAGTGCAAAGCCGCAATGTTGGGCCCGGCGGTGTTGAAATGTTTGTGCATTCGCAAAGCTTACCGCAGACGGCGCTGGTTGATTCGTTTTGCCAAGGGCAAGACGCATCAACTGGAACGCTTGTGGCGAACCGCCCAGCGCTGAAATACCATCAGGCTCTCTTTTTGCGAAAACACACGGAGCACGGCGATGGACGTAACCCCGCTACAAACCGATTATTTGATTATTGGCAGTGGCGCCGTCGGCATGGCTTTTTGCGACACACTGCTGAGCGAAACCAACGCCAACATTGTGATGGTAGACATGCACCAAAAGCCGGGCGGGCATTGGAATGTGGCGTATCCGTTTGTGACGCTGCATCAGCCCTCGGCCTATTATGGCGTCAGTTCTGTCGAGCTCAGCCGCGGCCGCAAAGATGAAGTCGGCCTCAATAAGGGCCTGCATGATTTAGCGACGGGTGCGGAAGTTTCGGCGTATTTTGACGACGTTATGCGGCACCGATTTTTGCCCTCTGGGCGCGTGCAATATTTCCCGATGTGCCAGTACTTGGGTGATGGCAAATTCGTTTCGCTGCTGACCGGCAAAATGCATCAGGTTAGCGCCGAGAAAGTGGTGGATGCGACCTATTTGAAAACCACTGTGCCCTCGACTCACACGCCAAGTTTTAACATCGCGCCGGGCGTGCAGTTCATGCCGCTTAACAATCTGCCGAAGGTCAACAAACCACCCGCCGGCTATGTCGTGATTGGGGGCGGCAAAACCGGCATTGATGCGGTGCTGTGGCTGCTGGAAAATAAAGTCGAACCGGATCGTATTCAGTGGATTATGCCGCGCGATGCGTGGCTGTTAGATCGAAAAAATACCCAGGCGACGGACGAGTTTTTCGTCAACACCGTTGGCACGCTCGCGGCACAGTTTGAAGCCGCCGCGCAGGCGGAATCGATCACGGATTTGTTTGATCGCTTAGAATCTGTTGGCGCTTTGCAGCGTATCGATCGCAGCGTGCGCCCCAGCATGTTTCACGGCGCAACGGTTAGCCAAGCCGAACTCGAAGTGTTGCGCACAGTCAAAAATATCGTGCGCATGGGGCGCGTGCAAAGCATTGAACTTGATCAAATCGTTCTGGCAAATGGCCGCATTCCAACCAGTGCCCAGCATCTGCACATTGATTGTTCCGCCAGCGCGATCAGCAATACGGTGATGAAACCCATCTTCGCGGGCAATGTCATCACCCCGCAAACCGTGCGTTCTTATCAGCCGGTTTTTAGCGCGGCATTTATTGCCCACGTCGAGGCAAGCTACGCAACCGAGGCTGAGAAAAATCGGATTTGCTCGGTCGTGCCTTTGCCTAATCACGACACTGATTGGATTCGCATGATGGCGGCATTAATGTCGAACCAGTATGCCTGGTCGCAAGATCCAAACATCGGCAAATGGCTGCTGCAGAACCGGCTGGATGCGGTCAGTAAATTGGTGTTTAACGTGGCCGAAGACGACCATGAAAAACGCGCAATTTTGCTCAAGATGCGCAGCAACGCGCAGCCTGCGATGCAAAAATTGCAGGCGTTTATTGCGCAATTGGCTTAATTGCAACGAGGTCCGCTATGTCTGAATTTCAGATTCGCAAAGATATTTTCCTAATTAATCGCATCGTCGATGCGCATTCGGCGCCGCATGAAATCGCTGATGGCGAGCTGCTGCTCAAAATCGATCGCTTTGCCTTCACCGCGAACAACATTACCTACGCGGTGTTGGGCGACAAATTGGGCTATTGGCAGTTTTTTCCGCCCGCCGATAACGCCGACGGGCATTGGGGAATGATTCCGGTTTGGGGCTTTGCTGATGTCGTTGCCTCCAAAGCCGACGCGGTGCCAGTGGGCGAGCGCCTGTTTGGCTATTTCCCGCCCAGCCATTTCACCACGATGACGCCTACGCGCGTGACGACACTGCGCCTTGTTGACGGCGCCGCGCACCGGGCCAAATTGCCACCGGGCTACAACAGCTACACCCGCGTCAATGCCGAGCCCGACTATCAGCGCCAAATGGACGATGCGCGCATGACCCTGTGGCCGCTGCACATCACCTCGTTTTGTCTATGGGATTTGCTCGTTGATCAGCAGTGGTTTGGCGCAGCGCAGATTTTAATTTTGAGTGCGTCGAGCAAAACCAGTTTGGGTCTAGCCTATGCATTGTCCATAGATGCAAGCGCGCCGCCCGTGATTGCCATGACCTCGGCGCGTAATAGAGCATTTGTCGCTCAGCTTGGGCTTTATTCGCGAACCCTCAGTTACGATGATGGGCAAAGTGTCGACCCAAGCATTCCTACCGTCATCGTTGATATGTCTGGTAATGCGCAGTTGCTAGCGCAATTGCATCGGCATCTCGGCGTCAATATGAAGCACTGCCTCCAAGTTGGTTTGACCCATTGGGAGCGTGATGCGCAATCTCTCGATGGCTTTATCAGCGAACGCAGCGCGGTGTTTTTTGCCCCTGGCCATATTCAAAAACGCATGCAGGAATGGGGTAGCGATGTGTTCGCGAGCAAATCTGGTGTCTTCATGCAGGGATCGATACGGAAAAGTCAAAGCCTATTTAAATTCACCGAACTCGATGGTTTAGACGGCTTGGCGAAAGTGTATGTCGATGTTTGCCAAGGTAGCATTGCGCCCAACCAAGCCTTGGTGGTGCGGCTGTAAACCGCGCGATCCCCTGCTTCCCTTGAGTTTCGCCCTGATCATCCCCAACTCGTTGAGTTGAACAAAACCTGCAGCTAGCCCGTGAAATTTAAAGATTACTACCAACTTTTGGGTGTCGCTGCGAACGCGACGGATGCTGAGATCAAATCCGGCTACCGCAAACAGGCGCGTAAGTACCACCCGGATATCAATAAAGATGCTTCCAGCGAGGAGCGCTTCAAAGATATCAACGAAGCGAATGAAGCGTTGAAAGACGTGAAAAAGCGTGCGGCATATGACCAGTTGCGCGCCAGTGGCATCAAAGTTGGCGAAGAAATCAATGAAAGCCGTTTCGGTGGGTTTGGCGGTGGCAGCGGCGGTGGCAGCGGCGGTGGCGGTGGCGGCGAGGACTACTCTGATCTGTTCGAGAGCCTGTTTCGTGAGCAAGAAGGCCGTGGACGTTCGCGCGCACGCGCCCGAAAAGGCGAGGATGTACGCACCAAGCTCGGCGTGTCGCTTGAAATGGCGCACAAAGGCGGCGTGCAGCGCATTACCTTGAGCGGGCCTGCCGGGCAGCGCAGCTTAGAGGTCAAAATCCCGGCGGGGATTCAGCCGGGAAAAGTGATTCGACTGGCAAATCAGGGCGATGCGGGCTCCGGCCCTGGCGCACCAAACGGCGATTTATTGTTAGAAATCAGTCACTTAGCGAATGCGCAGTTTGAATTGACCGGGGTGAACAACACGGATGTGCTGTTTCGCCTGAAATTACTGCCGTGGGCGGCGGCGCTTGGCACCAAGGCCCAGGTTGCGACCTTAGACGGCAATGTTGAGCTGGGAATTCCGGTTGGGTCCAACGCCGGGCGCAAGCTGCGGCTGAAGGGCAGGGGCTTTGGCCCGACGCCGGGCGACCATTACGTGCAGATCGAATTGGTCAATCCAGAACCAATGGACGATTCGGATCGTGCGGCGTTTGCCGCAATTGCACAGCACTTTGCTGACAAAACGCCGGGCTAGAACGAATGCTGGGCAAGCTGGTTTGGATCGGTGTGCGGCCCGCGCGCGATCAGGAAATGATTGCCGTGGATGCGGCAGAAGTCCGTCTGCGGCGCGGCTTGGTCGGTGACCGCTATGGCAAAAACGCGCCGAAAGCCGGGCCCAATAGCGGCAAACGCGAGATAACGCTGATCACGACGGATGCTGTGGCAACACTTGCGCGCCGGTTGGGACTGGCGCAAAAGTTGGACGTGTCTACCCTGTATGCGAAAACGCGACGCAACTTGGTGATTGATGCGGTGGACTTAAACGCATTGATCGGGGCGCGATTTTTTCTGGGTGAGGTAGAACTAGAAGGCACCGGCGAGTGCGAGCCGTGCGTGCGAATGAATCTGGCGTTTGGTGCCGGCGGATTTGCTGCAATGCACGCCCTGGGCGGACTGACCGCGCGTGTGATTCGCCCCGGTTTAGTTCGGCTTGGTGATGCAATTCAATGTTCGGTTAACGATGTTCGCACTGGAATGTAAAAAACCCTAAACTCCGGCGCGATTACCTTCCGATAAAAATGGAGCTGCTATGAAATGTTTAGTCTCAGTTTTTGCTACCGCCCTGCTTTTTAGCCCAGTCGGTTTTTTTGTCGATGGCGCGCACGCGGATACGTTGCTGATCAAGCGCACCGACCAGGCGCATTCGGCCGCAGTGCCCAAGCGCGGCGCATCCATGAGTCAGGTTAGCGCGCAATACGGTGCCCCAAGCACCAAACATGGCGCGATTGGCAAGCCACCGATTACCCGCTGGGACTACCCTGCATTCTCGGTCTATTTTGAATATAGCCACGTCATCGACACCGTGCTGAAACAGGCAAGCGAGGGTGAGATGGGCGTCAAACCGGTGGTGCAACCGACGCGTTAGGTCGTGACTGCGAAAAAATCGAAATGGCGCTTCCCGGCCGAATGGGAAGCGTCCGATGCGGTATTGCTTGCATGGCCGCATGCGGGTACCGATTGGGCCCCGTGGTTGGCGGATGTCGAGCAAACCTATATCGCACTGGCACGCGCGATCTTGGCGCGTTCAAAGCTCGTGCTGTTGGTTAAAAATAAATCGCTTGAGGAACGCGCGCTGCGTTTGATTGATCGTCAACACGATTTGAGCAGTAGCAGGCTGTTAAGCACACGCTACGATTACGACGATACCTGGCTACGCGACACCGGGCCGATTACCTTAGTTAACGGCACGAATTTTCGCTGGCTGGATTTTCGTTTTACCGGTTGGGGCGGCAAGTATGGCGCCAGCAAAGACGACAAGATCGTCGCGCATTTGGCGGGCCTTGCGCAGTTTAAACACATTGAGCACGTGCCCGTGCCGTTCGCATTAGAGGGCGGTGCGATTGAATCTGACGGCGCGGGCACGCTGCTTAGCACGTGGAATTGCCTGAGCAAACGCCACCCGGGAAAAACCCGCGTTGAGGTCGAGAAAATTTTGCAACCGGCGCTGCATGTCAAGCGCGTTTTGTGGCTTGAGCACGGTGAGTTAGATGGCGATGACACCGACGCCCACATCGATACCCTGGCGCGCTTCGCCAGCCCGGAATGCATTGTTTATCAGGGCTGTGATGACACAAACGACCCACATTTTGCGCCGCTGCAGGCAATGGCAAAGGAAATTGCCGCACTACGCCAAGCGAACGGCAAGCCTTACAACAGCATCGCATTGCCTTGGGCGCCACCATTAGCCACCGCTGCGGGCCGAAGATTGGCAGCAAGCTATGCCAATTATTTGGTTTTGAATGGTGCTGTTTTAATGCCCGCTTACGATGTTGAAACCGATATCGCCGCGTCCATGTGTTTAAGTGCGGCATTTCCTCAGCACGAAATTGTTGTCGTGCCCTGTCGCGCTTTAATTGAGCAAAATGGCAGTTTGCACTGTGTGACGATGCAATTGCCGGCTGGTGCTTTAGCAAGTTAACGCTAAACACCGGCGCATCGCCGACTGCACCCACCTGATTTGAAATCCAAAACATTGATCAAAATGACGCCTCCAGTAACCAGCGCTGCACATGCCCACCTAAAAACCCCGCGCGTCAGTGTTGTTGTTCCGTGTTTTAACGAACAGGAGGTATTTGCCGAAACTCATCGGCGGTTAGAAGCAGTTTTGCAACTGAACTATGCCGGCGAGTACGAGATCATCTATGTCAACGACGGGTCTAAAGACGCCACTTTGAGCTTGATGCGTGCCGTTGCATTGGCAAACCCGGCGGTCGTCGCAGTCGATCTTTCGCGCAATTTTGGCCATCAGTTAGCGCTGAGTGCCGGGCTGACTTTGGCGCGCGGTGCGCGGATTTTGATGATAGACGCAGACTTACAAGACCCGCCCGAGCTGTTGGTGGCAATGATGCAACAGATCGACGCGGGCGCAGACGTGGTGTATGGACAACGCACTGAACGTCAGGGTGAAACTTGGTTTAAAAAAGCCAGTGCCGGGGCATTTTATCGCGTGCTTGATCGCATGACAGACGTTGATATCCCGCTGGATACCGGCGATTTTCGCCTGGTCACGCGCCAAGTGCTGGATGAATTACTCAAACTGCCCGAGCAACAGCGTTTTATCCGCGGCATGTTTGCCTGGTTGGGATTCAACCAAGTGCCTTTGCCCTACAAACGTGAGGCGCGTTTTGCCGGTGAAACCAAATACCCACTTAAAAGAATGATTCGTTTCGCGATGGACGCGATCGCCGGGTTTTCTGCCGCTCCTTTGCGTATTGCGATGATTTTTGCTGGCCTAGCAATGCTGTTGGCATTGGCGGTGGGTGCCTATGTGCTGGTTTCCCTGGTGTTTTTTGACACCGTGCGCGGCTGGGCGAGTTTGCTGTTGGTGGTGTCTGGTTTTTCCGCGGTTCAGCTGTTTTGCTTGGGCATTATTGGCGACTATTTGGCGCGTATTTACACCCAGGCGAAAGCACGCCCGCTGTTTATCATTCGTGAGGTAATCCAAAATTTGGGTTCTGGCACAAGGCTAGATAGCCCGCTTGACACGGCCAACGAGTCTCGCCGTTTAGGCGACACGGCAAACGAGTCTCGCCGTTTAGGCGACACGGCAAACGAGTCTCGCCGTTTAGGCGACACGGCAAACGAGTCACCGAGTGTTTAACCCGCTAACGCCATCGCGCCGACGAATCTTAGCTTGGCTCGGCTGTCTGCCATTGGCGCTCATAAGTATCACCATCATGTTGATCGCATTGGACTGTGTGGCAATTTTTGGCTGGCAAGTGCCATTTTCGGATCAGTTTAGAACCTATCCAATACTGCTTGACAACACGTTCCCGGCGAATATCTTACAACCCGAAAACGGCCATAGGGCGGTGCTGCCAAATCTTCTGAAACTCAGCGATCTAGCGGTATCGGGCGGGCGCCAAACGCTACTGATTGATGTCGGCCTCGCGTTCATGCTTTGCTGTGCGGCGGTTATTGGCTTTGCTGCGGTGAAAAGTAAGGAGCTGCCGCCTAGTCTGCGTTTTTCAGTTTTTTGCCTTGGGCTTGTGGCGCTATTTTGGCTTGGCAATGCGCGCATGATGGCGCATGGCAACGAAGCGGTGCAGATTTATTTAGTCATGCTTAGTCTGCTCGTTGGAGCAGTTGCGCTGCACCATGCGCACAGCTCGCAAGCGCCAAACAATGGCAGCTTGGCAATCCTGCTGGCATTGGGCTGTGGCGTAGTTGCAAGCTTGGCGTTCGGCTCAGGCCCAGCGGTTTTCGTAGCCCTGATCGTGTGCGGCGTATTATTGCGCCTGCCGCTCAAAAGCCAGTTTTTTTTAGGGGTGGGCTCGGTGCTATTGGTTAGTTGTTATGCACTTATTTTGCCTAGTCCCAAAGGCGTGACGGCGGTACTGACATTCAAGCCAGCGGAAAATTTAACCACCAGCCTGACGTGGCTTGCCAGTGTTTGGGTCAATGGCTGGATCGGATTGCCCCAGCTAGACGCCACCTCCTTCGGTGGCGCGTTTGCCGCGCAAAATCCGAACAGCGTGTTGATGGCAAGCGCCAGCTTGCTTGCACCTGCCGGCGCACAGGCATTAAACGCGCAGCGATTTTGCGCGCTATGGATTGGTGCCAGCGGATTATTGCTGCTGCTAGCCCTCAGCGCGTTGACCTGGTGGCGTCAAAGAACCGAAAACGCCAGCTATTTATTAACAGTCTGCCTTGCCTCCAGCTGGTTTTGCTTCGGCGTTTCGCTGTTAGTAGGCTTAGCGCGATTGGATTACTTCACAACTTATCCGATGCAGATTTTCGCCGAGCGCTACACCTTATGGTCAAGCATGTTTTGGTTTGGACTTTTGGGAGCGTTGATGATAAGTCTGGCGCCAGCGACACGGCAGACAAGTCTCGCGCCAGCGACACGGCAGACAAGTCTCGCGCCAGCAACGCGGCAGACAAGTCTCGCGCCAGCAACGCGGCAAACAAGCGGTGTGCTGGCGACGCCGCCTACAAATTCGGCGTGGCGAAATGCGCATCTCATTGTGTGCGTGACGCTGGTAACGTCAATTGCGCTTTCAGCGTGGCCGACGCATCGTCTGTGGGTAGGCTGGACGCAGGCGGTTGATGAAGCCACCCGAGTCTATGACGTTGCAACGCGGCAAAATCTTGTTTTTCCTGGGCTATACGCGGCGATGGAAGTCGATGCAGCGCAGGGCAGCGCGGAAAAAACGATCGCGCTATTTCGCGCCAGAAAAATGCTGCCGTTCTTGCCATTTGCGGCATTGCACACTATTCCACCTGCGCAAGAGCAAAATCCAGATTTGTTATTTTTGCGCGTTACTAGCGCCAACGATAATTGGTCTAGCGCGCAGTTTCGTCGTATTCAGGGCAGCTACCTGGGCGCAGATCGCGTCATGAAATTCGCGGTGATTGATCGTTTTCAAGATGTACGCGGCTTTGGCGATTTTACCCACGGTGGTTCGATGATTCCGCTGCGCCGCAGAACCGGCTTTGCTGCCTTTGTGCGCGCGCATGAGGACGCGAATGAAGCCTTTTGGCTGATCGCATTGGGTGACAATGATCAAGTACTCGCGGCGCGCACTTTCACGTTAGCACCGTAGGCGCGCACTGATTCGCGTGGACGCAGTTTGAACGCCTTAAACCTGCAAAACCCGCGTCGCCTGAAATTCACTTACCACCCGATAGCACTGCACTGCAATCCTGAGCAGCGCGCAGTCTGGCAGCGCGATGAAGCTTTGCAGCTGTGCGTGTTTGCTGGAAAATAGCTCGTTCAGCGCGGCATGTTCGCTCGATGGAATGATTTCTGCCTTCCCAATCACCGAGATCGCGATCGCCGATTGATAGTCTTTTGCGCTGTTGCAGCGGTTGTCGATCAGCATACTGAGGGATGCGTTTTGCAATAAATTGGCGTGCTTTTGCGTATCTTTAAGCGTCGCGATGACGAGATAGCGCAAATCTTGCGTGTGCGCGAATGCCATTAGACTGGTGTAGGGTTGTTCCGGCAGGTTCGTGGGCGTGGCGATTGCGCACTGCTGCGTCGCCATCACCCCGACTAATTGCGCACGCAGCAATTGATCGATTTGATCCGATAAAGGGCAATTGACAGGCACGGGCATGGGCGTGGGCATGGTTCGCGTTAAGTGTTGCGCTAAGTGTAGCCGTCCGAGCGCTGTTTGCCGTGTTGCGTTTGAAGCGGATATGCTCGCCAGAAAAAGCGCTGACCGAGATCAGCGCACACCAGCGCGAGCTGTTTCGCAGCGAAATCGCCCAAGCGCTCAGCGCCCGCAGCGATATCGGCGGCACCCAAAAACCAATCCCGGGGTATTGGATGCGGTGTTGTGCGATGCGGTTTTGACGGCTTGGTGAATGTGGCGCTGTCTAGCACGCGCCTCGGTCACCCCCGGTGCACGCCGGGGCCCGGCATCGGTGAGCTGGATATGATGATTGCCGCGCATACACTCGCCACAGGCACAACTTTGGTTAGCAATAATCAGCGCCATTTTTCCCGCATTGCAGCGCCGTTGAAAATCGAGAACTGGGTTTAGAGCGACATGAATGGACTCTTTTTTCCGTGTCGCCTTCCGGCGAGACTCTTTGTTTGGTTCTCATGGGCAAGCCGCTTGGTCAACTTCCGTTCTTTGCCAAAGCAGGCGTTGCAAGATTGGTCCGTGAATTGGAACGTGACGGATACACGGTGGCATTTCAGGCTGATTAGCGGTCGTAGACGATTTGTCAAATCGGTCGGCGTCCCGTCTGGGCCATTAGCTGGTGGTGCAAGGTCTTGGTGGCGCTGGGGTCGATTTGAAAGGGCGGCCTGCACATGCGCCAACTAACCACCGCTTCGCTATGATCCCGAGTGCATTTTTAATTGGAATCACCAGTGAACCTAATCTCAGAAAACAAATCCTTCGGCGGCGTGCATCGGCGTTACCAGCACGCATCCAGTGCAACGAACTGCGTGATGACTTTTGCCGTCTATCTGCCACCGGCAGCGCTGGCAGGTGGCAAGGTGCCGGCGCTGTATTGGCTGTCGGGCTTGACCTGCACGGATGAAAATTTTATGCAAAAAGCCGGGGCGCAGCGGGTGGCGTCGGAGCTGGGCATCGCGCTTATTTGCCCGGACACCAGCCCGCGCGGCGATGGTGTTGCGGTTGATCCAGAGGGCAGTTTGGCCCTGGGTTTGGGCGCAGGCTATTATTTGAATGCAACGCAAGAACCTTGGCGTGCGCACTATCAAATGTTTGATTACGTTGCACATGAGCTGCCGGCTTTGGTCGAAGCGCAGCTGCCGATTACTTCGGTACGTTCGATCAGCGGCCATTCCATGGGTGGGCACGGGGCGCTGATCGTGGCGATGAAAAATCCAGGGCGCTACCGCAGCCTTTCGGCGTTTGCACCGATTTGCCACCCGAGCGCGGTTAGCTTGGGGGCTGCCAGTTGGGGGCGTCGTGCGTTCGCAGCACTACTGGGGCCGGATGAATCGACTTGGCACGCCTATGATGCGGTGGAATTGATCGCCCATTTGACCGAGCGGCTGCCGATTTTGCTTGATCAGGGCAGCAGCGACGACGCGCTTGCACGCTTAATGCCCGAGGCACTTGTGGCCGCCGCGGCGCGCGTCCAGCATCCGCTCACGCTCAATATGCGCGAGGGCTACGACCACGCGTATTATTTTGTCGCAAGCTTTATTGAGAGCCATTTGCGCTATCACGCAAAAGCGCTATTCGCTCAAGGAGATGAAAGATGAAATCCCCGACGCACGCTAAAACTAGATCAGACTTTGTTGCGGGCGCTGCACTACTCGCGTTGAGCGCCGCGGCCAGCGCGGTGAATCTGCCGCAATTTCCACCGGCTGCCATCTGGCGCCAGCCGGTTGACGGCGCCGCATTGCACCCAAATTCCGCCGCGATGTTGAGCCGTTTAACCAGCCTCGGCGGATTCGGCTTTGGTCGCATGCAGAT
>JANNYO010000466.1:0-2364 GCA_031410115.1 Rhodanobacteraceae bacterium
ATTTCCTTCGATAGTTCCAAACTCAAGCAGGCAAAATTCTCCGGTTGCACTGAGCAATAAAAATCCGGCCCACCGAAACTGGTATTGACTACTTGTGGCCCTACGTCTAACACCGCTCCAAAAGAATTAGTAAATGGAAGTTCGGTGAGAAATAAAAACACCCGTAGTTGTGACACATCCAGGACGCAGTAAGGTAAGGCTATTTTTCTAAGTGCAAGCCCACAGTTTTTGCACATGCCGCTAGTGCCATTGCCGTCTAGGGAATTGGCCGCTACCAGACCAGAAACATGGGTACCGTGTCCGGGAAACTGCGGCGTTAACAGGCCATCAGTAATTCCATCCAGGGCGTCGCATGTAGCCGGATTGGCGCCGTCAATAATACCCACCATCGGCCGCATTTCATCAACATTGGGACTGACTTGCACGCCACCATCAATAATTTGCGATATATCTTCCGATAGCGCGGGCAGGAAATTACCGCCATTGATGCGGGTACCACCCACTGAACCCGGCCCGGTAAACGATTTCAGTTCCGGATGATTGGTTTCTAAACCGGTGTCAGCGATAGCGACTAGGCCCCAACCACCGGCCCAGGCCCAGGCTTGTGGCAGCTTCATACCTTCCAAGTGATATTGATCTTGCATCACCGCAGCCGTTTTGGCAGCCGCCGGAATATGCGGTAACGGCGCGCTAGTTGCACTTGGCGGCGTGGAAAACTGACCAGTCAGCGGTTCGTGCACGTGCAGCACAAATGGATCGGCCAGCAGAGCCGCTTTCGCTGCCGCTAAATTGGCGCTGCGGTTGTATTGAACGATAACGTAGCGCTCTAATTTGGCACGCGTTAGATTGGGATTAGTGCGCAGGTAGGTCGCAAAGTCGCCAGCCGCGCGCCTTGGCAAGGCTGCAACGACCTTACGCGGCGATTCTACCCGCAGCCCAACTAAGGGCACAGGCAGCGGATTGCCAGATGAAAATCCGTAGTTGGTCAGGCTGCTAACAGTGGGCGCATCTTGCGCGCCGGATAGCAAAACATATAGGTATTGATAGGGGTTGACAAAAGTGATCGGCCCACCCGCGACCGGCGCGTTGACTGTTATCGCGCCATTTTGCACGCCGCACTGCGTAACCGGCTGCGCTGCGGCGTTGAAGCAAAGTGCCCGAGTGCCCGATAGACGCGCTGAGCCAGCAGCGGCATTGTTGCGAACGGTAAACGGAATTTCGCAGTAGACAGTCGAGGCGGTTGCCGCCTGCGAATTGAGAGGCAAAAGCACGACCACACGATTGGCGCTGACTTTCGAGCAAATGCCGCCGTTGCGGCTAGCACCTGGGATATTGCCGCTGTCGACCGGCAGGGACAACCGCGCGTCGTCAAAGACAATATCCAGCTGCGCACCCTGAGTTTGACCGTCACCGGTAAATCGGGCTTCAATAGGAACGAGCGCGTTACGAACACCTATTCCGCTACCAACGCTCCATTCAGCGGCATATACACCACTGCTCAATAAAACCGCGATGACTAAAAATATATTGCGAGACATTTGTATCCTTTAATTGCGCTTAGCGATGGCGAAAATTCCACTTAGGAGCAGAAGAACGAGTAAAAATAAAATTCCATTACCAGAAGTACTTGGTACTGGAACCATATTGTCGACGCCTTGAACTACGGACACACTCCCGGTTTGAGCGAGCTCAACTAGTGTTTAGTTGGAAAGATGGCGCAAATGCAATTCGACAGTGTAGGAGTTAGCTGGCACTACCCCAATGTTGAAAGTGAAGTCCCCTCGCGGGAAAAAGCACAGCACAAAGTCAGAATTTGAAATTCCAAGGGCGGTTATTTTTATAAAATTTCCGACTATTTGAACTTCTCGGTTAAATCCGTTTGCACCACCTGGAAGTGGCATCCGAATGTTTCGACGGTAACCGTTAGGGTGTCGTTTGAATTCGGTGCCAGTGGTGCAAAGCGTAAGGGGCCAAAGGTCGCGTGAGCGCTGGTTGCTACAATCAAAAAAATACAGTTAGAAAAAAACGCATCAGAAACCCTGTTTTTGTAACGAACCGTAACAATAACCTGAGCCTAGTTACGTTACAACGGCATTCTCAACAATGGCGGTGGTTTTTTGCATGCAAAGTGCATCGTTGTGCGCCGGATACAATCTAACCCAGCGGGTGGCAACCTCAGCCGGCGTCCACTCGCGTGATGTGCCGGGGCTCATGTGCACCACTAAATGCAAGTGATTGCTCATCACGGCCCAAGCGTGAATGCCGCAGGCGAGAATGTTACCGAGTTCTAATATGCGCGCTTGAACCCAAAATTTACGGTGCTCGAAGCTTTTGCTGGTATAGGTATCCAAGCCGCACAGCCAA
>JANNYO010000467.1:0-19025 GCA_031410115.1 Rhodanobacteraceae bacterium
GCCGGTGCTGGTATCGGTGCCAAAGTCCGTGCCAAAGTCGGTGCCAGCGCGACTGGCAAAGCGCACACGGGCAAAGTTTGCTAGCTGTGGCCGAAGCATATTTAAACTAGTGATTTGATCGGGGGCAAAGGTTTTCCCGCAGTTGATGCAGGGATATTGCGGGCTAGGCATTGCGGCGTCTCAGGCAAAGGTGAGCGAGTCGCTTTGTACACCTTTTGCAAAGACTAGGCTCGCCGCAATACCGCGAACCTAGAACCGCCGGGCCTAGAACCGCCGGGCCTAGAACTTCCGGGGCAATCTGTGATCCTTAATTACCCCGCTGGCGAACAAAGCGATCCGCATCGGATTCCATAATCGGCGTTTGATCATCAATGCTGAGCACAAATTGCTTCAGGCTTTCGCGATTGGCAGGATCAAGCACTGTCGCTTCAATGCTGCGGCCATCGCTAAGCTTATGTTTAGCAAAGACTTCTTCGACCGTTTCCGCTGAGCCGTCATGTAACCATGGCCCGGAGAATGCAAAGCCAAGCAATGATGGCGTGTTGAAACCCGCCGCACCGAACGGGGCAAAACCCTGCGCCACTTGCCCACCGACTGCGCCAGCACCGCGAATTTGTAGCGCATCGGCGGCATTGAACGTACCAACATTGTCCAGATAAAGCAGTGGCGCGACGCCTGCCTGCGCATTCAGTTGCTTCATCTGCGGCCCGGCAACAATTAGGTTGCTATCGAGCGGCGGATTGGTGCTGGCAGCGGTGAAAAACTGCGTGCCAATTGGGTCGGCGGCAAAGGTGGCATTGTTGCGATACAAGATTTGGCTTTTGGTCCATTTCACGCCGCCGTGGCAACTGGCACAGCTGGCCTGAAAGACTTCGCGCCCGGCGCTGTTGCTAGGATCGGGCATTTGTGGCGCGCGAATGGTGCTGGCCCAGGTTTGCATGGCATCAAGTGAATCACTGACGCCGGTAACAAAACCATGATTGAAGGCCTTGGCGCTGTTATCCACGCCGTTTACATTCGTGGCAAAGCCTTTGCCGCCCTGAATGCCGCGTGCGTTGTTGTTGAAGTCAGTGAACGATCCCTGCACGCCGCTCCAATTAAACACGCGCTGGTTATTCGGATTGCCGCGCGCGAAGCTGCCCTCAAGCGCAATGGTCGAGCGCGGGCCAGTTGGAAAGATCCAAGTGACGTTGTCCGAATGGCCATCCTCGTGGCAACTAGAGCAGCTCGACCAACCGTTGTCGCTGGCTTTGCCTTTGTTACGCACCGGCACGACATCGCGCAGTGCGGTGGTGCGCAAACCGCTGTCCGGCAGCCCAAGTGCAGTGAAAAACGTCAATTTGCCCATGAGATTAAAATGCTCCGGCGTGCCCGGTGCGGGGGGCGTGCTGGAATTGATATCCAAGGCCAGCGTGGCGTTGGTGCTCAAATCAAAAGCGCTGACCGAGGTCGACAGCTCGTTGTTGGTATAGGCGCGTTTGCTGTCTTTGGTCATCACCACGCCAGTGGGTAAATTTCCGGTTTGCAGCCTTACGGTGTTGGGCGCGCTGATGCTTAGCAGCCCCGCGTCATCGCGCTTCGCCCGCAGCACATAGTTCGCGCCACGGCTGACAAATAGGAAGTTTTCGCCGCGCAGATCGGCGTCAGCGGCCACTAAATCATTCATGAAAACACGTGCCAGTGATTCCACACCTTCAGCCGGCTGCACGTCATTTTTAATTTGATTATTGAGATTCAGCGAACCGGCCTCGCTACCGCTGAAGCGATCCAACACGCCGACTAAACCGTGTATGTTAACGTTAAAACGCACCGGTGGCTCGGGGCTGGCACCAACGTTTGGCACGTAAAGCAGCGGCCCGCGCACCAACAGCGCATTCAACATTTTTGGATAGACTTTCTGTGCCACCGCACCGATTGGCCCGGTCGCACTGATATCACTAGAATTATTGTCTGGGCAAAAGGTGGTTTTCGCCAACACATTCGCGCCTGCGCCCAAACCATCCGCGCCGCTGTTGAAATACTTCACCGTGCCCGCTGCCGCCAATGCTTGGCGGGTTGCTAAGCAAAAATTACGCCGGTCTGCAGCAAAGCCAGAGGCGATGGGCTTTAGGTTTAGTTGGCGCACACGCCAATTACCCGATGCCGCTGCGCCCAAATTGAAGACATCAATCACCCCCTGTTTGGCATCGTCAAAGCCGTCCGGCCGGGCGACATCGATCACTTCCGAATACAGCCTGGACACATACACCGTTTCATCGCTGTCATCGCGATCGCCATCGTTGCTGATGCTGACCGAATGCGGATTGCCGCCGGTGATAATGCGCTGCACCACGGTGAACGTGGCTAAATCCACCAGTGCAACCGAGCCCAGCGTGCTGTTGGCAATCGCGGCGTAACGCCCGGTGGGTGAGATCGCGATGCCGCGCGGTTCAAGGCCAACATCTATCGGCGTGCCCAAAACCACCGGCACCGCCGGGCGCAAATCAATCGCGGTCAGGGTGGCGTTGATTGAACTGGTGACGTAAGCTCGCGAATTATCCGGCGCAATCGCGACAAAGCGCGGCTCGCGCCCGACGGGTACTTCGCCGAGCAGCGTTTGCGTATCTGCACCTGTGGCGTTGCGCACTTCAATAACTGACGCGGTGCCTTTTTGGCGGTTCACCACGACCAACTTTCGGTCATCGAAAGTCAATGCGAGCGACGCCGAACGCGGCTGCGCGAAGTTCAATGAAAAATTTGCCTGCGCCAATTCTTGCGAAATCAACGTACGATTCACCGCGAGCAGCGCCGCTTTGAGCACCACTTGATTCTCAAATTCCGTAGCGCTCAAACCGACATTGAGCACTGTAGTTGCCGGAAACGCACCGGCAAATGCCGCGCGCATGGCGGCGTCAAGTTCGATGCCATTGCGAATATTCTGATCGCGATCCAGCGTTTGAATCAGCCGCAAAATATTGTAGGTTGCATTTTCCTGCGCGCCTTGAAAGTTGCGCGGCGTAATGATTGAGTCGGCGGTTAAATCAGCCGCTAAAACGGCGCTGCCCAGTTCAATGCGCTTTTCGGTGGTGCCGATAAAAAAAGTGGTGGCGCGCGCCACGGCAAATTCAAACTTGCCGGTGGCATCGGTAAAGCTGGTGGCGCCATCACTTAAAATACCCAAGCCAGCCGTGCGATCAACAAAGCTTGCGAAGGCTTTCGGCGTCGGTGGCGGTGGCGTAACAGTAGGCGCATTGTAGGTTGAGCTACTGCAGCCGGCCAACATCAGCACTAGTGCGGTTCGTGTTACCCGTGCGGTTCGTGTTGCCAGCGTCGTTCGTGTTTCCATTGTCATTCGGGTAAATCTGTCCAATGCATGCATGGGAATAACTCCAGTTTGTTAGGTGACGTAGGTATTTTTTTAGCTGAGAAAAGCGCGCACTTCAGGGGTATCGCGGGCAACAGCGATGCTGCGTTCCAACTCATCGGGTGAAAAAACCTGGGCAATACTGGCAATTGAAATCGGCCACATGCGCGGATCGGCGCCGTAGGTCGTTAAAAAATAATCCTGCACCTGTGCTTCACTCCAGGGCCCGCAGGTGCGCAGTCGCGCGCGAAATCGATCACGCCAACCCTGCGTCGCGGCGCCCTCACGCACCAATAAAAGCGTGCCTTCGCGTAGGTGCACCACATGTGCCAGATGCATCGGGCGCGCCTGGTTTGCGCGAAGTTCAGGCGAACTTTGGTGCGCGGGCAAAGGCGCCGAAAAGCGCGGGTAGCTTGGCGGATGCTCAAAAGTTGCGTGGGTATTCATACGGGCGGCTCCGAAGTCAAAGGCGGCGGTTGCCGCTGTGATGCAAAGCCTAGGGCGGATACCACCCGCCCGATACCTGTCTTTCGATAGGTATCCGCTGCGGCGGAGCCGCGCGTCGCGGTATGATGTTGCGCCTGACAACGAAGGACTTTTGCGGTTTTGAAACGCGTGCTATTGATTGAAGATCAGGCCGATTTTGCTGCCCACGTGTGGCAGTTTTTAGAATCGCGCGGCTTTCAAATGGACCACGCCGCAACCGGCGTGTTGGGCCTGAAAATGTTGACTGAGCAAAGCTTTGATGTCGTCATTCTAGATCTAGGCTTGCCCGGCCTGGACGGCCTGACGCTGTGCGCGCAGGCACGCGCTCGCGGCAATCCAGTGCCGATCCTAGCGCTGACCGCACGCGACCAGCTGACCGATAAACTTTTGGGGTTTGACGCCGGTGTCGATGACTACGTAGTGAAACCCGTTGCGCTACCGGAACTTGAGGCGCGCCTACTCGCCCTGCTGCGTCGCGGCGAACCCACATTGCCGCAATTGCACTATGGTCCACTGACGTTAAATCTGAGCACCATGACGCTCATTCGCAAGACCAGGTTAAGCGACACGGCAGACTCGCCTCGCGTAAGCGACACGCCAGACACGCCCAGAACAATTTTGCTCACCCCCAAACTTGGTCGTTTGCTCGCAAGTCTGATGGCAGCGGCTCCACAAACCATGAGCCACGCCGCCCTCATTGCCGAAGTTTGGGAAGGCGAAGCGGTCGAGGTCAACGCCTTGCACTCCCAGATCAGCAACTTACGCGCGCTGATAGATCGACCGTTTTCGCATGCCCTGCTGCACGCCACGCCTGGCGTGGGCTATGCCCTGCGCGCGTGAGACTTAAGCTACTACATCGAACCGCACTGTACGCGGGCGCACTATCGCTACTGGTGTGCACACTGGTTGGCATCATCGGGGTGATTGCGTTTGAATGGCAGGAACGCGCGGTGTTTCAAGCGACGCTGCAAGCGGGCATCGATGAAATGCACGCGCACATCGCCGCAGGCGGTTGGCCAGGTTCGAGCAATAGCGCGGTGGTGGTTTCAGCGGTCGGTGCCCGTGGTGATTTGCGCGCGGTGCCTGAAGCATTGCGCACACTTGCCTTGGGTCAACATGAAATTGCCAGTGGCTCATACGCTGAGTTCGAAATTTTGGTGCGTGAAATTGATGGCTATCGCTACTATTACGGCGTTTCCAATGCTGCTTTTGAACATGACGAGGCACGGTTTTTTTGGCTCGCAATTTTTGTCGGCTTAAGCGCGGTTGCGCTTTCGGCGGGTCTAGGTTGGCTGTTTGCGCGCAAATTGGTGCGCCCAATGCGCGCGGTGGCAGAGGCGATTTCGCGAATAGACGGGCCGATGCCTAGCCCGGCATTGCTTGCGCAAAATCAGGATGAAATTGATCAAATTGTCGCTGCGATTAACCGGTATAGAGCGCAATTGGCGCGCGCTGCAGAACATGAAACCGCTTTTTTAGCTGACGTCGCGCACGCCCTGCGCACCCCGATTGCGGTGATCCAAAGTGGCTTGGAAATTGTACAAACCGGCGCTGGCGTCATTGATAAAAAAGTGTTCGAACGCATTCAGCGCAACAGCCTACAACTGGGCGTGCAGCTAGATGCACTGATGCTTTCCGCGCGTAAGCCCGACGCATCCGCCAGAGAAAATCTGATGCTCGCACGCGAGGTGGAAGATGCCATGCGCTACATCGGCGCGCGCGACAGCACCTCATTTGTGATCTCCGTAGATCGCGCAGCCAGCGTGCCAGCGCGCAGTGCGGTGCTGCGTTGGATCATCATTCAATGCGCCAACGCGCTGCGCGAGCATGCGGTTGTTGATATCCAGTTTCAGGCGAATGCGTTGCTGTTTATCGGCAGTGACCTGGATACAAGTCTCGCCGAACAGGCGACACGGAAGACACTCGCCGAACAGGCGACACGGAAGACACTCGCCGAACAAACGACACGGAAGACACTCGCCGAACAATCGACACGGAAGACAAGCGCGGTGCAATTACCCGAGCTCAGCTGCGCCGTTTGCGCGCGTGAAGGCTGGCGCATTGAATGTTTGGGGGCGCAAATTCGGCTGTCGTTTGGTTGACGGGCTTATGCCAACGTGATTGCTTCAACATCTCTATTTAGAAATGCACGTTTCAGTCTTAAATCAAGCGTTAGTGTCGCTCCTGATTCCTCAGCCAGTTTAATTAGGTAAACATCCGTAGTTTGTTTGTAGCCAATGTTTTTCGGCCAAGGCAACAATGCCGGTGCAAGCTTTGAATCGAATAGATCACCATCGCGCAAGCCGCGAATCGCTTCGTCGAGCGCTAAATCCGAACGCCAACCGGCGGCAAGCTCCACCAGCGCCGCGCCCATTTCCGCATCGCCCAGAATAATGCTGAGGCCGTCGATATCGGTTTGCGATATGCAGCTGGCACCGATATTGGCTGCAACGGTTGCTTTCCCGACACCGCCCGTGTGATTCACCACCGTAACGGTGAACGCGGTTTTACGTGGATCTGACATAAGAAACCTCCCAAGTGAAGCGCCCTAATGCGCTAAAAAACGAGGATCTCAGTTGTACTTTATGGTGGGCCGCCCGAGATTCGAACTCGGGACCAACGGATTAAAAGTCCGCTGCTCTACCGACTGAGCTAGCGGCCCACAAACCCCACGTTGCGCAGGGAGTTGGATCATAGCCAAAACCGTTTGCAATTCAATCAACTAGGATTGCGGGTTCAGCTATGCGTTGGGTTTGTCGAATTGTCGTTTGTCTGGCTGATCGTATTGTTTGCCGTCGGCAAATGCGCCCGTTTTTCCGCTTTCGACTTGGGGTTATCTGCCTTCTCGCTACCGCGAGACCTATCGAATCAACAGCGTGCTATTTTTTACTTAAGGCACGCACCCGCTGATCCAGCTCCTTCAAGCGCGCGCCACCAACGACGGTGGCAAACATGCGGTAATTGCCGCCCGCACTCATATTAGAAGTGCCATCAATGCGCAGCACCGCAAAACCGATGGGTGTGCCATCGCTCGCGAACAGCATTTTTCCAGGCTGGTCGGAAATAAAAGCCTTGTAGGGCACCTCAATCTTGCCCTGAATGCGGGTTTCATCGACGAACGGTGCGTAGTCAAACTCTTCGGCGATCACGCCAACCACATAGGCGCGTTGACCTACATTTGGGTCGATGGCTTTGGCTAAATCCACAAACGGTAAATTTTTCGGTGGCGATTTTATTTTCAGCCAGGCTACGCCCAAGTCGCGATCTTGGGTGACGACGGTGGCCTCAAGCGGTTGATCAGAGCCCGGCAGCCGGACTTTAATTTCTGACGAACGCATGTTAGGTACCTGACCATCGCCCTGATTGCGATAGACTTTTTGGAACATATCGGTGGGGTTGAGCACGGCGGACGGCACCAGCAGCAAGCCATCACTACTGACGAGCGTTGCCTCGGTTTCACCCTGGGCGCGCTGATCGGCGGCGCCACCGGCGGCATCGAAGCTCAGCACGTAACTGACCGTGACCACAGTGCGGCCATAGCTTGCCAACAGGCGCTGATAGGTCTGCGCTTCGACATCGGGTGCGGCCTGCTGGGCGAATCCTACGTTCGCGCTGAGCAAAGCCAGCAGCGCAACGAGCGAGTTCAATTTCAAAAAGTTGCGCATATCACTTCACCTCGCGCCATGGGGCGTCGACAAACAGCAGGCGGGTCTCGCTTCCGCGCATGACTAAAAAGCTGAGCTTATCCACGCCAGATTTCTCTGCGACGCTGAGCGCTAACTCAAAGCCTGGTAAATCTTTCACCGCCGTTTGCCCAACGCGTACCAATAAATCGCCTTCGCGCAGATGCGCCAAGCCGCCGTAGCCGCCGTTTTCCACGCGCTCTAAAATCACGCCGTGTTGGCTGTCTTTGAGCTGACGTTCAATGCGATCGTAGAACGTAATCGCGCGTAGCGTGATGCTCAAACGCTCGTTCCAGCGACGCTCGGTTTTTTCTGCGGGTTTAGGCTCTTCCGTCAGCGTCAAGTTAACCTGCATTTTTTGCGCTCCGCGCAGGATCGTGACGGCAAACGGCGCGCTGCGTTCGGCGTTGCGCACGCGCAAATCCAGCGCACTGGTTTCTTTCAAACCGCTAGGTTTGACCGGGTTGGCGCCGGTTGCGGTAATCAAATCCCCTACTCTGACCCCGGCCGCAAGGGCCGGGCCGCCCGGATAAACGCGGGTGACACGAAAACCGCCTTCAGGTAATTTAAGTTCGGTAGCTAACGTGACTGGCACAGGCTGCACTTCCCAGCCAGCCCAGGATTTGTCCAACTCTGGATTCACGGGTGGAATTAAGCGCTTCGGTGCGGGCGTCAACAGCGCCAGTAAATTTTGCCCACGCCGATCCAAGGTCAACGTCAAAGGCGCGCCACTTTCAGCACCTTCTGGAAGGCTGCCGCTGAGGCGAACAAAATCGGCCAGGGTTTTGACTGCAACACCGTTGACGTGCGTAATGCGATCACCCGCCAACACCGACGGCTGTGCGGTAGCTGCCGGCCCGCCGGTGCGCATGCCCTGCACCAATACGCCATCGGTGGTAGCCAAATAGCGCGCGCGTGCCACGTTGGTCGTCACTTCAATCACGCTAATGCCAAAGTGCGGAACTTCAACTTCACGTGGCTTGGCGTCGTTTTGCACGACTGAGGCAATTTTCAACGCCATCGCCTTGCCCGCACGTTCGATATCCAGTGTCACCGTTGCGCCCACAGCCCGCTCGGTTAGGCCACGGCGGAAGCTCGGAATTTCCTCGGGCTCGGTCAAATTGACCGCAATGCTGTCTAATTTGAGCAAGCGATCACCCGGCTTGAGCCCGGCCTTTTCCGCCGCTGATCCGCGATCAACGTCGCTAATCAACGCGCCGCTGGTCAATCCGGTGCCGCGCAAACTACGCACGCCAAAACCAAAATCACTGCGCGTGACCTGGCCTTTGGCAATCAGCGTTTCCACCACATTTTTTGCAATCGGTGCCGGGATGGAAAACGCCATATCGCCGCCAAACACGTTGCCACGGGTGTTGACGCCAACGATGCGCCCGCGCAAATCCACCAGCGGGCCGCCTGAATTTCCGGGCGAAATCGAGGCGTCGTGTTGAATCCAGGCGTAGTAGCGCGCGGTCGCTTGGGACTCGTTCAAGCTTTGCTCGTAGTCGGCTTCGTCTTCAAACAAACTGACCATCAAGCGGTTGACGTTGTTGATCACGCCGGCACTGACGGAATCGCGCATGCCCCAGGGCGCACCCATGGCAAGCACGGTTTCACCGGGTTTTAGATCCTGCACGCTGGCGGCAAAACTGGCATAGCCAAACACCGTGCCTGCGGGGGCGACGATTTTCAGCACGGCTAAATCACTGACCGCGTCGGTGCCGATCAGCTTGGCCGGGAACTCACGCTGATCGTTAAGAACCACACGAAATCGTTGGCCGTTTTCAGTCACATGCGCGTTGGTGGCGATGTGGCCCTCTGCGGAGATGATTGTGCCGGTGCCACCGCTCAATGACAGCCGCGCTTCACCACCAGAAAAATCTTCGCGCACCACCAAGATCGACACCACGTGCGGCAACACCGCGTCGCGCGCGATCGCCATCGAGGCTGGAATTCCAGCAATCGGCTCAAGCGCCAACGCCGGGTTTGCGCCCGCGCCGAGAAGAGTCGCTGTGAGCACCGCTTTGAAAAATTGCATACGCATGTGTGCTACTACTCCGCCGCTTCTGGGTTTTGTGGTGCGTCGTTTGGAGCTGCTGGCGGCGTTTGATCACCCGCCGTTGGGGCGATCCCAGTCGGGGCAATCGCTGCCAAATCGCTATCGTCCAAATCCGGTGCCTCTTCTTTTTCGACGCGCACAATACCGATCAGTTTCTCAGCATCATTCATGCGCATTAAGGTCACGCCTTGGGTGTTGCGCCCGACTTTTGCGACTTCTGAAGCGCGCGTGCGCACCAGGGTGCCTTGGTCTGAGATCAGCATCAGGCCATCGACGTCGTCGATTTGAATTGCCGCCACCAGTGGGCCATTGCGATCGCTGCACTTAATCGCAATCACGCCCTTGCCGCCGCGGCCTTTGCGCGGGAAGGCGCGCAGTGGCGTGCGTTTGCCGTAGCCGCGTTCGGTTGCGGTCAAAATTTGCGGGCCAGCAGTGTCGAGCAATTCAACCGCTTCAGCGCCCTCAACGATTTCAGCGACTTCAATTGCATCGCTCTCTTCGCCCTCGCTTTCTTCCGCAACAAATTTGGCGTCGGCAATAATCAAGCTGACTACTTTGCCATCGTCATCAAAGCGCATGCCGCGCACACCGCGCGCGGTGCGGCCGAGCTCGCGCAGCACATCTTCGCTGAAGCGCACCGCGCGACCGTTGCTGCCAAACAGCATAATGTCGCTGTTGCCATCGGTCAGGCCGACGCCGACTAAGCCATCACCCTCATCAAATTCGATCGCGCGAATGCCGTTACTGCGCACGTTGGCAAAAAAGCTGAGCGCAGTTTTTTTCACCACACCGTTGCGCGTGGCAAAGCAAATGGATTTGTCGTCGGTGAAATCGCGAATTGGCAAAATCGCCTGAATTTTTTCGCCGGGCTCAATCGGAATCAAGTTCACAATTGGGCGGCCGCGCGAGCCTGAGCTGGCCTCGGGCACACGATACACCTTGGTTTTAAATACCCGGCCCGCGCTGGTAAAGGTCAGCAGCGTGTCGTGCGTGTTGACCACCCACAGGCGCTCGACGAAATCTTCTTCTTTCAAATTGGTGGCACTGCGGCCTTTGCCACCGCGTTTTTGCGCGCGGTATGCGGTTAATGGCTGGCGCTTGACGTAGCCCGCGTGGCTTAACGTTACCACCACGTCTTCCGGCTTGATCAAATCTTCCGCTTCTAAATCCGCCTGCGAGGTTTCAATCACGGTGCGGCGTTTATCGGCAAAATTGGTCTTGATGCCGTTCAATTCTTCCGTGATCACTTCGTTCAAGCGATCCGGCTCGTCCAAAATACGGAACAGCTCCATGATGTGGCGGAGGATTTCTTGGTATTCCTGGCTGAGCTTGTCTTGCTCTAAACCCGTCAAACGCGCCAAGCGCATTTCCAAAATTTCTTTCGCTTGGATCTCAGAAAGCTGATAACCGTCGCTGCTCAGGCCTTCATAAAATTTCGCATCCTCTGGACGGGTACGGTCGCTTGCGCCGGTTAACAGCGCGGCAACGAGTCCTGGCGCCCATTTTTTTGCCAACATGCGCTCTTTCGCTTCCACCGGCGTGGGCGAGGTTTTGATCAGCGCAATCATCTCGTCAATATTGGCGAGTGCGACCGTCAAGCCTTCCAAAATATGCGCACGCGAGCGGGCTTTGCGAATCTCAAACACCGTGCGGCGTGTCACCACTTCGCGGCGGTGTGCGATAAAGCATTCCAAAATTTGCTTTAAATTCAACACCTTCGGCTGGCCGCCCACCAGCGCCACCATGTTGATACCAAACACCGTTTGCAGCTGGGTTTGGCGGTACAGATTATTGAGCAGCACTTCGGCGTTTTCGCCGCGCCGCACGTCAATCACCACGCGCATGCCGTCCTTATCTGACTCATCCCGCAGGCCATCGCCGGCGATGCCTTCGATCAGCTTTTCTTTGTGCAGCTCGGCGATTTTTTCAATCAACCGGGCTTTATTGACCTGATATGGCAGCTCGGTGATGATAATTTGCTCGCGATTGCCGTCGCGCTCAATGCTGGCGCGCCCGCGCACATGGATGCGTCCGCGCCCGGTGCGATAGGCTTCCACCACGCCGGCAATACCGTTAATGATGCCAGCCGTGGGGAAATCGGGGCCGGGAATAAACTTCATAAGCTCATCGACGCTGAGCTCTGGGTTTTGCATCAAGGCAAGAGTGCCATCAATCACCTCGCCCAAATTTTGCGGCGGAATATTGGTCGCCATACCAACGGCAATACCGGCGGAGCCATTGACCAACAAATTTGGAATCATGGTCGGCAATACGGTCGGCTCGTCCAGCGTGCCGTCGTAGTTCGGCTTGAAATTGACGGTATCGCGATCCAAATCGCGCAGCAGTTCCGCCGCCAATTTGGTTAAACGCACTTCGGTGTAACGCATTGCCGCCGGCGAATCGCCATCGACCGAGCCAAAGTTTCCTTGACCATCCACCAGCAAATAGCGCAGCGAAAAATCCTGCGCCATACGCACCACGGTGTCATACACCGCAACGTCGCCATGCGGATGGTATTTACCCGTCACATCACCCACCACACGCGCGGATTTGATTCGCGTTTTGTTGTGATCATTGCCCAGCTCTTTCATCGCGTACAAAACGCGGCGGTGCACCGGTTTTAAGCCATCGCGAACGTCTGGAAGTGCGCGCCCCACAATCACGCTCATCGCGTAATCCAGATAGCTTTGCTTCATTTCATCTTCGACGTTGACGCGCAATACTTCTTTTGCGAACTCAGCCATGGGCAGAATTCCTTTTCAGTTTAGGTTGAATGTTTTGCCAAGGCAAAACAAATAAGTGGCTGTAGAGGTTTCACACGGGAAAAATTCGCGTGAAGTTCGTCATCGCCGTTTTGCGGCTTTTGACGCTTTGCTTAGCCGCGCAGTTTAGCACGGCTATGCCCCACACGAGTCGCGTCAACGCCCGGTTTAAGCCGCGAAAGTCAACCTTTACGGCACTCGGCAAAGCGTTAGGAGGCTGTTAGCGAACCAACTCAATGGAAACGCCGAGCGCCTGTGCGAAACGCCTAGCCACGCGCGGTCACTTGTGAGGGCTTTGGCGCCCCGCAATTTCGCTAGTGCAAGGCAGGCACGGTCACCGAGTGACACCCCTGCGGCGCGAGTTTGAGCTCTTATCTGTCCTGAAATCGCCGCCTGCGTAAAATCCATGTCGACAATTTCCAACTCGAGATCAGCGATATTTTGCACCAGCTTAGAAACGCATCACCACAGTACGATGTCACTGACATCCGATGGCATAGATGCCGCAGAGATCCGTCGCGGAGCATAGGCGAGGCAGTTTCATGCGCGCCCGTGCCAACTGGCAAAATGCCCGCAATATTTGTGCGAGTTAGTCAATATTACTTAAAACTTTGCTATGGTGTGCGATCTCGCAACGCATAAATTGCATTGTGCTGACAAATAACCACTTTGGAGCTCTAGTCACTATGTTGACGTTAATCACTCTCGCCGCCGCTCTTAGCGCCGCTGCTGGCACTGCAAGTTCCAACGCTGAACTGCTGCGCGGCATTCCTGCAACCATTCAAGTCGATGCATCCGGACGCATTAGCAACGTGGCTTGGGCCAACCCTGAGCTAATATCCGAAACACTGAGCGCGGTGCTGCTGCCCAGCATTCAGGCGGTGCAGTTTGAGCCAGCGCTTAAAAACGGCGTCCCGGCGACTAGCGAGATGGGCGTCAGCGTGATTGTGCGCACCCAATCCCATGACGACGGCACTGCACAGCTGCAATTTGTGACGCTTGAAAAAACTGTGGCTGCTTACAAACACGCGCCTTCTTTGTTCTACCCAGACTCTATGCAAAAAGCTGGCGTAAGCGCGCATGTGCTGCTGAGGACCGAGGTGTCCGCCGATGGCAAGGCCATTCCCAGCAGCATCACCTTAGTCGGCGCGCCGGAAAAGCGCGACGCGCGCAAGATCAATGCTTTTTTTGCGTCCGCCAAACGCGCTTTAATGAGTGCGACGTTTACGATGATGGAGAAAGTTGACGGCATCGCCGTCGGCGGAACAGTGCATGTACCGTTTGTTTTCTGCATGGAAAGCTGTGACGCCATTAACGCGAAAGTTGCCAAATTGCGCGCTGAGCAGGTGTTCGAGCCACTTCCAGACTCGGGTATACGCTTTGCCAGCATCAAGGGCACAAACCACCAGGGCGCAACTGACTCTGACTCTGACTCTGACGCGGTCGGCAGTTCGCTGTAAGCGCTTCGTTCACAAGACGCATCCTGGCAACATGCAAACCAAAACTTGTCAGACTCATTTGCCGTGTCGCCTGTTCGGCGAGACTCTGCTTGGTTAAGAGGTCAAGCCAAGAGCTTGACCTCTTCTTCCGTGCCGCCTTCCGGCGAGATCACGTCAATCGCCGCAAAAGTGCAGGCTTAACGTTCGCTTTTAATCAACCCCCAGCTTCACTAAACAGGCGGATCAGCGGCGCGTTGATGTAGTAGGTGTTTCGCCCAGATGCGAATTTATTTAGAAAGCCATTGTTGGCAAGCGTATCTAAGTAGCGTGCCGCCGTTTGGCGTGCTTTTAAGTCTAGATCGCGTTGGACAAATTCGATGCGTGTGTACGGGTGGCGAAACAGGTTGTTCAGTAATTCCTGGCTGTAAATTTTTGGCAGCTCGCTGCGCATACGTTTTTTGACATCCGCCATCAATTCGCGCACGCCTTCAATCAGCTCTAAGGTGATTTTCGCGGTTCGGGTCACCGCGTGCAGCATGTACAACACCCAGTCCGCCCATGCACCGCAATCACGCACAGCTTGCAGAAGGCGGTAATAGTCTGATTTGGTCTGGGTAATGTGTCTTGAAAGATAGAGGATTGGCGTGTCGAGCAGGCCTGTTCTAGTCAAGTAAAGCACGTTCAAGATGCGCCCAATTCGACCGTTTCCGTCTGGGAATGGATGGATACTTTCGAATTGGTGGTGGATGAGCGCCATCTTAATCAAAGGATCTAGGCCGCAAAGCGCATCGTCGTTGATGAAGCTTTCCAGGGCGCCCATATGTGCCAAAATTTCGCGCGCATCCTGTGGCGGCACAAACACGATGGCACCGCTATTTTCCTGTTTTAGCGCTGTGCCAGGCGTGACGCGAAAACCGCCTTCGCGGCGTTTTAGCAGCTGAAACATGTCAATCAAAACAGAATTTGGAATTAATCCATGCGTTTTAAGCAGTGTTTCATAGCCCAACTGTAGTGCATCCCGGTACAGCGCAACTTCTTTTGCAGCGGGTGATGCTTGATATTGAGGATCCAGCTGGGTTTGAAACAGCTCATCTTGTGTTGTGACAATGTTTTCAATTTCTGAGGACGCTTTGGCCTCCTGCAACGCAAGTGTGCTGATCAATATGCCCTGATTGGGAATACTTGCTGCGCGTCCTTTTAGTTCGGCAAGCGCACGGTTTGCTTGCGCCAATGCCTTTAAAATTGGCACTGTTTCCAGATCCACGGCAGGCGGCAGTGCCGGAATGACATAGCTTGGAACTAACATGTCTTGTTGCTCATGTTATAAAAACGCGACTTTACTAACATATTTACGCAATATGTTAGTAAAAACGTTTTTTGAGCACTGTTAAAGTCTCAATTTCTCAGTCGAGCAGTGACTTGCAGTTGATTGCGCCCGCCGCGCTTGGCCTGATACAGCGCCTTATCGGCCGCATCAACAAATTTTTCTACGGCGCCACGCGCGCTCGGCACACCGCTGTTGAGTCCAATAGAAACCGTGGTGCAGCCACGTAACTCCGCAATTTCGGTCAGCAAACGCTCGCACACGCGCTTGGCATCGCCCGCCTCGATTTCCGGCAGCAATAACCCGAATTCTTCACCGCCCAGTCGCGCCGCAAGCTCGCCGCTGCGGCGCGTGTATTTTGCCAGCACCGCGCTAATTCGCTTGAGCGTGCGATCGCCGGCGGCATGACCAAAGCGGTCGTTAAACGCTTTGAAATTATCGGCATCGATGATGGCAATGCTTAAACTGCGCTGGCTGCGCTGGGCGCGCGCAAATTCGCGCTTCACGTGGTTGTCCCACGCGCGGCGATTAGCAAGGCTGGTGAGCGGATCACTGAGCGCGCTTTTCTCAAGCTTGGCGTTGGCGAGCTTCAGCTTGCGATTGGCATGCGCCAATTCGGCGCGCTGGCTTTCCAATTCCCGCGTTTTTTCCGCCAGCGTTTGATTCAATTGCGCCCAATAGATCGCACCCGCTAACTGGTCGGCTAATGACGTCAAAATGGCCCGGGTTTCAAGCTTAAAACCATCTAGTTTGTTCGATTCCAGATTGATTGCGCCCAGCACCCGCCCGCGAAAATTCAGCGGCAGCACCATATTGCTCAGGCTTTTCGGACTTGAGCGTAAAAAACCGGCGGCAAGTCGTACATCCGGCGCATAGACCGCTTTGCCGGTGCTTAAAACCTCAGCGGTCAATCCTTTGCCAACCGGGAAAATACCGCCGATCCCTAAGCCCAGAATGCTTTCACCTATTTGCGCCAAAATCACCATCTCTTGATCACCTGGACTATTCAAGGTGATCTCGACCAGTGCGGCTTTAAAGCGCTCGTGTAAATATTCCGCAATCCGCGCTAGCATCGGGGCCAACTCGACGCCTTCAAGCGCGATGCGGGTAAGTGCGCCGATGTGTTCAAACAGCTCGAGGCGTTGCGCTGACAGGGTTTTCATTGATTTATTGCTGAACCTTTTGCTTACTAAAACGCCCGCTGGATTTTGCCAGCGGGCGTCGTTTTCTTAGTGCGTTTACGTCAAAAATTAGTTCTTTTGACGAACCAATTCAGTGCGGCGATTTTGCGTGCGGCCTTCATCGGTGTCATTGCTGGCGATCGGTTTGGTTTCACCTGAGCCAGATGCGCCAGAAATTTTGCCGGCAGCAACGCCATTTTTGTCCAAATAGGTTTTCACCACATTCGCACGGCACTCAGACAGCTTTTGGTTGTAAGCATCCGAACCACGTGAATCGGTGTGGCCTTCGACGGACACCACGATCTCATTGCCTTTCAGCACATCAACCGCATTGTTCAAAATCGTGATTGCGTCAGGGCGCAAGGTGCACTTGTCAAAGTCAAAGTTCACGCCGCGCAGATCGATCACTTCTTCAATTGGGCAACCGGTTGATTTCGACACCATTTCGCCGTTTGGCGTGGTTGGGCACTTGTCCATCGCATTTTCGACGCCGTCTTTGTCGTCGTCGTTCGCCATCGGCATGCTTTCCGGCATCGCTTCTTCAGCGGCTGGCATTTCTTCTACCATGTCCGCTTTCGGCGTGCCTAAATCTTGCGCTGCTTCACTGACCATCGGCGCTGCACCGGCTTCGCCGAGTGCGACGACGAGGCCAAAGTTGGCAACGATATCGGCATAGTTGTCATCGCTCGGAATCGACTTATTATCTTGTGTATAACGATAAATCGCTTCAAAACGCCCGCTCAAACGATCGGTGAATACGCTTTGAATGCCCAGGCCAGTTTTGAAATCAAGGCCATTGGCACTGTGCGAGCCGGAGCGATTGCTGCGCACGGTGCCCGCACCTAACATCGCATATGGGCGCAACGATTCAGAGTCACCAAAAAATAAGCGGCCCGCTAAATCGATGCCGCGCACGCTCCAGCTGCCCGAACCTCCGTCTAAGTCAGCCGAGTAACGATTGACGTCACCTTCAAGTGAAAAGTTTGGCGTCAAAAGTTTGCCGAAGCCCAAACCGATCATGCCCGCGTTGTCGGTATTGCGTTTGTTGTCGGTGTCGACGGCGCCGACAGAAGGCACCAAATAATAGCGGTTGTCATAGTCCATCGTTTGCGCGAGCGCGCCGGATGCGTACAAAGTTACAGCCACAGCGGCAAAAAGGGTGTTTCGAATCATGGGATTCTCCAAGTTATGTTGTGGCAGCCACGGTTACGAGTCAGCTGCCTTTCGAAGTGCGGTCTAAAGGTTAACACTTTCAAGAACTGGAAAGCGTCGCTAAAATGTAGATGTTTGTCGCTTTTTATTCATAAAGCATTTGGGTGATGATTGCGATCTCGTCGGAAGGCAACACGGCAGGTACTCAGATACTTGCAACACGCCTTACAACCCCTGCAACCGTTTCAGCAATCGTGCGAACCTCGGTCGCATCGGTTCCCTCAACAGTTACGCGGATCAGCGGCTCTGTGCCTGAGGCGCGTAACACGATGCGTCCGCGCCCGCTCAAACTCGATTCCGCGAACGCCAATGCCGCAGACACATCGGCATGTTCCAATACCTGGATGCCGGGGCCGATTCTGACATTGATCATGCTTTGCGGTAAGCGCGTTAGCGAACGCAACAGCTCAGACAATGATTTGCCGGTTTCCGCCATTACCTCCAAAACTTGCAGCGCGCACACGATGGCATCGCCAGTGCTTGCACGATCCAAACACAGCACATGCCCACTGGCTTCGCCGCCTAAATTGCCGCCAGAAGACTTTAAAAGCTCAAGCACATAGCGATCACCGACATTAGCGCGTAAAAAGCCTATGCCCGCATCTGCCAAAGCGGACTCAATGCCAAAATTAGTCATCACCGTGCCCACAACCGGGCCTTTTAGCCGACCGGCCTTGGCCCAGTGTTGCGCCAAAATATAAACGATGTCATCGCCGTCAATCACGCGCCCGGTGGCGTCAACCAACATCAGCCGATCACCATCGCCGTCTAACGCCACACCCAAATCGGCACGCGTTTCGCTTACTTTTGCGTTCAACAAGCTCAAATCGGTTGCGCCACAGCCTTTGTTGATGTTTAACCCATTTGGTTCACAGGCAATCGCAATGACCTCGAAACCTAATTCTTGAAACACCGCCGGCGCAACGCGAAACCCCGCGCCATTCGCGGCGTCGACCACGATACGCATGGGCTGCAATTTTGCCACCGAGGTCTTGAGTGTGCTTTTGCAAAATTCGACGTAACGCCCGCGCGCGTCTTCAAGTCGCTCGGCTTTGCCCAGCTGTTCCGGGCTTACGGTGGTGAAGGGCTGATCAATTTCCGCTTCAATCGCCAGCTCAATGTCGTCCGCTAATTTTTCGCCCTGCGCGTTAAAAAACTTGATGCCATTATCGTGATAGGGATTGTGCGACGCACTAATTACGATGCCCGCCTGCGCGCCCTGAGTGCGGGTCAAGTAGGCAATCGCAGGCGTCGGCAACGGCCCTGTGAGGACTGCGCGGGCCCCGGCGGCGGATAAACCCGCCTCCAGCGCCGCTTCCAACATGTATCCCGAGCTGCGTGGATCCTTGCCAATCAGCACACGCGGTGCCAGTTTGCCGCCACCGAACACCACGCCAGCAGCGCGGCCTAAACGCACGGCAAAGTCCGCCGTAATCGGCGGCGTTCCCACCCGGCCGCGAATGCCGTCGGTACCAAAATATTTACGCGTCATTGCAATGCCTTTTTCAACGCCGCCTTTTTTGCAACCACAGCACG
>JANNYO010000468.1:0-4603 GCA_031410115.1 Rhodanobacteraceae bacterium
GCCGCTTCAATCTCGACCCGCAAGGTCTTGACCAAGTCGCTGCGCGGCACTTCAAACTGCTCTTCTTTACGCAGATCTTTCACCATCACCACATTTTTGGCGAGTTCATCGGAACCGGCGATTACGGCAAAATGGATGCCCGATTTGCTGGCGTATTTCAGCTGCTTGCCTAATTTCGCCGGTTCTAAATGCAGCTCGGTATTGATGCCGCCGTGGCGCAAAGTGCTGGCAAGTTCCAAATACAGCGGCATCAAAGCTTCGTCCATTTGCGTGATGATCACCTGCACGGTGGAGTCCGCCGTGCCAATCAAACCCGCTTCGCGCAGCTGCCAAAATAGCCGCGTAACGCCAATGGATATGCCAACGCCGGGCAATTTGCTTTTACTGTAGTGGCTGGCTAAGTTTTCATAGCGCCCGCCGGAACATACGCTGCCAATTTCTGGGTGATTGTTGAGCGTAGTTTCATACACGGTGCCGGTGTAGTAGTCCAAGCCGCGAGCGATCGAAAAATTCAACGCGTAATGAGCCTCAGAAACGCCCATGGCCTTTACTGCGTCCAGTACTTCGCGCAGTTCGGCAATGCCAGCCGTCAGTTCGGCATTCGCCAAACCCGCTGCCAATGCATCTAACATCGCAATCGCCTGCGCATGCGTGTTGGACCGCTGAGAGGTAAAAGCCAAAATTTGGCTGACAATGTCCGCAGTTAACCCGAATCCTTCACCTGTCAGCGTTTCCCGCACCCGATCGCTACCGCGCTTGTCCAATTTATCGACTTCGCGCAGCACCAGCCCCTGCTGTAGGCCATCGGCAATGCCAAGCCGCGCAAAAAACCCGCGCAGCAGGCGGCGGTTATTGAATTGCACGGTAAACGGCCCTACTTTCAACTCTTTAAACACACCAACAATCACGGCAACAATTTCGGCGTCAAAACGCACCGATAGTGTGTCTTTGCCGATCACATCGACATCGGCCTGATAAAACTCGCGAAAGCGCCCGCGCTGCGCCCGCTCACCGCGATAAACACGCTGGATTTGGTAGCGCCGGAAGGGAAAGCTCAAATCATGCTCGTGCTCAGCCACATAGCGGGCCAGCGGAACAGTCAAATCAAAGCGTAGGGCCAACTTGGCATCGGCATCTTTTTCCAGCGCGCCGGTGGATTGAACAAAATACACTTGGCGCTCGGTTTCGCCACCGGTTTTCGTCAACAACACATCGGCAAGCTCAAAAACCGGCGTTTCCACCGGCAAAAAGCCAAAGCGCTCGTAGTTGCGCCGAATCGTATCCAACATAGACTGAAACGCGATTTGATCAAGCGGCAACAGCTCCATCGTGCCAGGCGGCGTGCGCGGCTTAGTGGTTGTGTGGGTGCTCATTTCGGCCGAGGCCGCAGGGGTGTTTGACATTCGCAGTAGCCTAAATCGATCAGCGCCCGAGTGTAGGCAAGCTTGAGTGAATTGGTAAGACTTGCGCGCCAGTTTTTGTTCGCACCGTGACTAGTCCATTAGCCCTAACCGGCTAAAAGACTGCGGTGGGCCATCGCAGATCAACACGTGATCGTGCAGGGCTATATCGACACTGGCAAGCGCAAGTTTTAGCTTGCGGGTAAAGTGAATATCGCTTTGCGAGGGCTCTGGTGCACCACTTGGATGGTTATGCGCCACGATCACGCCCGAGGCTCTGCGCGCCAGCGCTTGCTCAACGACGGCGCGCGGTTTGAGTGAAATATCCGTCAAAGTGCCGCGTGCGATTTCGTCCAGCGCAATCAGGCGCAGCTGATGATCGAGGCTCAAGGCGATAAACACCTCGATTTTTTGATGCGCAAGCGTAGCGTGAATCAGCGCAGTTGCCTCCTCGCAGCGCATCACATCGCCGCGCTGTAGGTTTTGCTGTAGGCAGCGCCGCCCCAGTTCCAAAGCGCCCTGCAGCTCGCAAAAGCGCGCCAATCCCATGCCGCGCAGCTTTTTTGCCGCTAACCATTCCAAATTGAGCAAGCCGCGTAAATCACCGGCTGAACTGAGCATTTGCCGGGCCAAATCCAGCGCATTGACGTCCGGCGTGCCGGTGCGAATGAACAGTGCAAGCAGCTCAGCATCACTTAAGCCGGTAACGCCGTGTTTCAGCAATTTTTCCCGTGGGCGACAGTCTTGCGGCCAGGTGTGTATGGGCATGAGGAATTTTTGGACGGGCTGAAAGCAGACCACGCTGATGCAAAGGCAGGTATTCGGCACTCAGATAAATCTGATTTTTCGCTCAGATTTTGGCGTGCCCAAGCGTGCGCGGAAAAGGTTGTTGAATCGGCGAGCCAGCCTGTTCGGCGAGACTTGTCTGCCGTGTCGCCTGTTCGGCGAGACTTGTCTGCCGTGTCGCCTGTTCGGCGAGACTTGTTGCTTAACGCTAATTTTATCGCCGCCGGAGTAGCGTCAATAGGTCTAGCGTGTGTTCATCGCAAGACTTATCCCGCATTAAAAAAAACGCTGCAGTCAAATCGTCCAATTTAGGAGTCAGGAATGTTTGAAACCAACAACCAAGTAGACGTCCAATCGTTCATTGAAAACAATATCGAAGCGAGGCGTTTAGTGAGTCGCCATCGTGAGTTGGATCGCGTCGTTAACGACGCCAAATTGGGCGTGCGCCCGGTCGACCAACGTACCCTAGTCACGACAAAAAAAGAAAAACTTCGGGCCAAAGATCGGCTCACGTTCTTATGGGAAAAGCGCCACGCGTATTGATTGGTCTTTCAGTTCTACCATCGCCTCAACCCCGAGTGGCCGCCGACTCATCACCATGAAAGAGTCGGCGCGCCGATCCGATTTCATTGGGTAAAATCGCCTGGAATCGCTGCCGGGCATTCGCTCACTTCGCGTTTGCTTTCGCGGCCTTGCGCCAACTCGCTGATCCAGCAGTCGTCATAAATCGAACAATAACAGACCGTTATATCGACGCGCGTCATTGCGGCGGTCGCAATCGCAGTTGCACTTTCGCCCGGCTGCATCTCCATGATCGGGTAGCGGTCATTGGTGTTTTCGGCGGGTGTAAGGACGGTGCCGGACAGTTGCGAGGTCGAAACGTTTGTATTGACTTGCAGAGCGCTTAGCACGTCATGCCAATCGCGTTGGAGTATTCCATCCACGCGGACTTGCACCGAATGCGTCACTGCGGGCCCCACACCATTATTTGACACGACCCACGCAAAGCCCGTCTGGCCCGAAGAAAATCCGACGCTGACGTGCGGCCAAACGCTGGCGCGTGCTTGCGTTTGCATCAACCGTGTCTGGGCGATCAACATTGCCAGAGTCGTCAAACTAACCAGTACAGCAAATACCGCACTGTATCTTTCAATACTCCAACCGCGCCGTGGCGCGCGGGCTAATTCCGGGTCTTGCATAGTCGGCACTTTGATTAAGCTGCGCCCTCGATTGTTTCGCAATTCATGCGGTTAGGACAATCAGCATATCCGCAGTGTCGCCTTCCGGCGAGAGTTAATTTCCGTGTCGCCTTCCGGCGAGAGTTAATTTCCGTGTCGCCTTCCGGCGAGACTTGGCATCCCTGACCTTTGGCAGGTGTCCAAAAACTCGTAAGCCGCCACGCTCCGGCGCTATGAAAAAACTTCGACGTTATTTGTTTCGCGCATTCGCGCTAATCGCCCTGCTTGCCACGGCTACGTTTGTCCACCTGTGGTATTTCAAGCCGGTTTTTATCGGCGCATTTTTTGAGCGCGTTTTTATTCAGTACGCGCTTGATGACCCGGAAATGCTGTCTTCGCTCGGCATTCTTCGCCCGCTAGGATTGACCTATTACGAAGATGACTTAACCGATGCATCGCCCAAACATGAGCGTGCAGTTTCAGACAAATTGGTGCGCGATCTGGCGACGTTGCGCAGCTATGATCGGGGCGCACTTAAGCCTGATCAGCAATTGAGCTTTGACGTGTTGGAGTATTTTTTGGACGTACAGGCACGCGGCGTGCCCTTCCAACATCACGATTACCCGGTCAATCAACTGTTCGGCGCACAGAACGGCTACCCGCGCTTTATGAATGAAGTGCACGACGTGAAAAGCGCTAGCGACGCGCAAAACTACATCGCACGCCTGAAAAAAGTCGAAGGCAAATTTGCCGGTGTGATGGAAGGCCTCAAACTGCGCGAAGCCGCGAGCATCTTACCACCACGGTTTGTGTTGGAAAAAGTACTGATAGAAATGCGCGCGTTTACCGGTGTGCCAGCTGTGCAAAATTCGCTCTACACGGAATTTCAAACCAAGCTAAAAGCCATCCCGGCGGCGGATATGAGCGAGGCTGAGCGCAAAGATTACGCAAGCCAAGTCGAAACCGCGATCAACACGAATGTTTATCGCGCTTACGGCACTTTAATTGCGTATTACCAGAAACTGCTGCCGAAAGTGACGCGGAACGATGGCGTTTGGGCATTGCCGAATGGTGACGCCTTTTACGATTGGGCGATTGAGCAAAACACCACCACCAAAATGAGCGCGGATGCCCTGCATGCTCTGGGCCTGGACGAAGTCGCCACGAATGAGGCGCAAATGGACAGTATTTTGCGCGGTGAAGGCTTGACCGAAGGCACTATCGGCGCGCGGATCGAGC
>JANNYO010000469.1:0-9063 GCA_031410115.1 Rhodanobacteraceae bacterium
CGGAGACTCAAGCTCTGCCGTGTCCGCAAGCGGAGACTCAAGCAACGACGAACGCTCATCGTTCGAGCCGCCTGAAGATCCAATGGCCGAGCCGGAAACGCCTCTACAAGATCATGGCGACCGTTCGCCCTGAGTTATCCGTTTTAGATCGCAAAACTGCACACAATCCATGAACCTTCAGACAGGTTGTTGGTGCTTCTGCCATTGCCGTTCGCCCTGAGCCTGTCGAAGGGTTGTAGTTGCTGTTCGCATCACCAAGCGTATCGTCACATGCTTCGACTTTGCCCCGGGGCGAATGGAAAGGGCAGAACTGACGCACTAAAACAACCACGACCTCAACTTAAGGAAACCCTATGAAAATGAAACTAACTATCGCCATGCTCGCGGCACTTTGTATCGGCAATGCGCGCGCCCACAACGGCGTGGATCACAGCAAAATGGCCGCCATTACCGGCGGGCGTGACGTCAGCAAGGCAGTGCTGAATGCTGCTGCCAATGCCACCGACCCAGTCGCGGCAGTAGAGCGCTTTTCCGCCGCAATTGGCACCGGCGATTTGACCAAAGCCGGCGCCGAGCTCGACGCCAAGGTTGTAATTTTAGAAAGCGGTGGCGCCGAGCACAGCAGTGCGGAGTACCTTACCGGCCATGCGAAGGCCGACGCCGCCTTCCTAAAAACCGCGCACGTGATGCTGAAAAACCGCACGGCCTTTGCCAGCGGCGATATCGCCTGGGTCGCCAGTGAAAGCGAAATCCACACGATGAGCAAAGATAAAATGCTGACCATTTTATCGACCGAAACCATGGTGTTAAAGAAAGTCGGCGCGACTTGGAAAATTGTGCATATTCATTGGTCTTCGCGGGCGAAGAAGTAGTAGAAACTGCTTTTGCTTAGCGGGATTGCAACGGGCGTCAGCAGCTCCCGCTACACCAGCGTGAAGTTGCGCGACCAGCAGATTCAATAAAGCGCCAAGAAGGCCAATATGCCGCTGATCGGGATTTGATCGTTCGATGCGAAAACTGTTTGAAATAGTTCTATAATTCTGGAATAATAGAATTATGGAGACACTGACAGCCCTCAACACATTGAAATCAATCGCCCAAGAAAGCCGTTTAGCCGCTTTTCGCTTACTGGTACAGGCAGGCCCGGCGGGAATGGGCGTTGGCGAGCTGCGCACCGCACTCGACATTCCAGCTGCAACGCTGACCGCGCATCTCAATCAACTGCGGGGCGCAGGTTTAGTGCTTGATACCCGCTGCGGCCGCACTATTTGCGTGCGCGCCGACTACGAACGTATGGACGCCCTAATCCGGTTTTTGACGCAAAACTGCTGTACGGCGCCGTCAAGCCCGGCGTGCGTTAATCCGCTCGCTCAATGCACCACTCAACCGGCCGCCCAGCCAGCCGCTAACCCAACCCTCATAGGAGAACTTGTATGAAGAGTCTCGCCGGAAAGCGATACGGAAAAAAGAGTCTTCGCTTGCGAACACGGCAGATGAGTCATGTTTTAATCGAAACTATCAACTTCGGTACATCCGCACGATGACCGCCGCGGTGCAGCGCGTGCTGTTCGTCTGCGTCGAAAACGCGAATCGCTCGCAAATGGCGCAGGCGTTTGCGGTGATCCACGGCGGCGCCAAGGTGGAGGCGCTCAGTGCGGGCTCGAAACCCTCGGGCGTGATCAACCCTAAGGCAATTCGCTTTATGGCCGAGCTTGGCTATGACTTAAGCCAGCACGCCTCGAAATCACTGGATGAAATCAGCGGCGGTTTTGATGCAGTGATCACCATGGGCTGTGGCGATAGCTGCCCTTGGCTGCCTGCGCGCATTCGCCAAGATTGGGCGCTGCCGGACCCGAAACACATGGACGACGCCGATTATCGCCAGGTGCGCAGCGCAATTTCGGAAAAAGTACTGCTGCTGCTGCAAACGTTGGCGCAGCCTGCGGATGCAACGCAAGCGCAAATGCCATGCGGCTAAGTCAACAGCTAGGCGCTGAAGTGCTGGGCTCGGCCGCACTGCTCGCGGTGGTGGTGGGCTCGGGCATCATGGCCGTCAACTTAGCGGCCGGCAACAGCGCCTTGGCTCTGCTGGCTAACGCGGCAGCTACCGCGGGCGCGCTTTTTGTGCTGATCACGCTGCTAGCGCCGATTTCCGGCGCCCACTTCAATCCGGTGGTGTCGCTCGTGGCGCGCCTGCGCGGTGAGCTCACTACCAAGCAACTCATTGGCTATATCGCAGCGCAGTGCCTTGGCGCCTGCATTGGCGTGATTTTGGCCCATGCGATGTTCGAACTGCCCTTGATTCAGCCCGGCACCCGCGTTCGCACCGGCGTAGCGCAGTGGCTGTCGGAGGGCACTGCAACATTTGGCTTGCTGCTTACGATATTGCTCGCGGTGAAACAAGGCGCAAGGCAAATTCCTGCACTGGTCGCCAGCTACGTGTTCGCCGCCTACTGGTTCACCGCAAGCACCGCATTTGGCAACCCAGCAGTAACGTTGGCGCGCGCCCTGACGCAAAGTTTTGCGGGCATTCGACCGCTCGATGTAGCCGGATTTGTTGGCGCGCAATGCGCAGGCGCGCTGGTGGCGTTGCTGGTTTTTCGTTGGTTTGAGCGCGGGTTCGCTCGATAAAAGTCAACAAGCTGCTGGTGCGCAAGCACCGTGCGCCAGACCCACGCGCACGTTCATGTGCAGCGAAATCGCCTCAGCCAATTGGTCGCAGCGCTCGTTGCTCCAGCCACATCAACATGCCGAAGGCGGGCAGGCGCGCAGCAAAAGCCGGCAAGTTTTCATAGCAATTCGCATGTGCCCTGCACAGGCGGGCGGAAAAAGCCGACACGTCCTCGCCAAAAACGGCAAACCCATTTTGCGGGCGTCTGCGGGCAAGTGTTTCGCGGGTACGTAGCGCAGCGATCGCGGCGAGACTCTTTTTGCCGTGCCGCTTTCCGGCGAGACTCTTTTTGCCGTGTCGCCTTCCGGCGAGACTCAAGCCTGCGCGTGCAATGACGAATTGCCCAAGTCGCCCCTGCGATCAATGCAGGGGCGATGGCTCAAACGCGATCTTTGGTGCTGTCGTTTACTTTCCGGGGGTGATGCCAAGCTGCGTTTCGATGGCTGTGAGTCGCGCTTTCAGAGTGCTGTTTTCGGACGCCAACATCTCGATTTGTGCGTCCTTTTCAACCCGCAGTTCGCGCAGTGCTTCAACTGCCAGCGCTTCAAAGCCTTTGGGCGCTACCAACTTGAAGCCGCTTTCATCGTTGCTTACCCAATCAGGAAAAACCTTTTCCACACTCTGGGCAACGAAACCCGTGTGCACTCCGGGTACAAAGTAGTTTTTCGGCGCATCGCTGTTGTATTCAAAGGTGACACCCCGCAGCGATAGCAATCGATCAAGAGTGCCGAACGGCAAGGCCTCGATGTGATGCTTCAGTCGCGCGTCCGACGGCGCGGCCCATCCGCCAGCGGTGGGCTTGATCGGATTGTCAAAAAACAGTCGCAGACGCCCGTCGTTCTGCCACAGCGCGTAGTCGGTGAAGACGCCAGCGTTGAAGCGTGAGATATACAGCGCCGCGCTGGTAGGGTCGCTGACCACGCCGAAGTTGATGCCAAAGTTTGCGTCTACCGGGCGCATCAGTAGATCAGTATTGCTGCCATCGCGTGAGGCCAGGACCATGTCCGTGCCGGCAGGTATTGCGGCAGTATTGACGCCAAGTCCGCCTAACGCGCGCATCAAAAACTGGTTCGGACCAGTCGTAACGAAGTTGGTGGGCTGGGCGTCGGCCCATACGAAACTGCCCTCATCGCCATTGGTGTCACCAGCGACTGTGGATGCGGTGCATGAAGGATCGGTGGATCCGATCGCAGCCACCACTCTGGCACCGCGCCCTGCGGCGAAACTGTAGTCGCCGCCAGCACACGAACCAATTCCCCCTGGCACCATTGATGCCGTGCCGGGTGCGGCATTGTTCGCGCCGCTGCCGATCATTGCATAGGTACCGCGCGCGCGATTGCCATCGCCACCACCGATGAATGAGCGTGTGCCGATCGCCGAATTGAAAATACCGCCGCCGACTGTCGCGAAGGCACCATTGTCGGGATTCGCATCGAGATTGCCGGCAAGATTGCCGTAACCGCCCGCGATCACGCCATTGTGATCGCTCACGCGATTTCCTTCGGCGAGTGAGCCAAAGAGGCCCGCGAGCCGCTTGCCGCCGTTGCCGATGAATGCACCTTGGGCACCGCTGAGAATCTGCGGTGGATTGAGACTTGTCAGCCCTTGACCACCACCGATGATATTGACATAGCCATCGGCGCCACCGGTCATCGACCAGCCTTGCACGCCATTGGCACGGATATTGATCGGTTGCGCGTCCGTGGTGCCTAGAAAGTTGGTCGCAGCAATCACACCAGAATCGCCGAGGGTACTCCAGCAGGCGCCAACCAGCGGTGCCGCGATGGCTTTGGTGCGGCCAGGGATCGTTGAAAAAGTCGTGCCTTCGTCGCCGGCGCGCACGGCAAGTTCCAACCATGCGCTGTCGGCCTCTGACAACGCCAAATCGAAGTCGATGCGGAAGCGTCCATCGCGCACGTCGACTTCCTCAAAGGTGATTGCTGGCGCCAAAGCGCTACCTTGCTTTTCCGTTGTGTAGGGCGCTAGTTGAATGTCATAGCGGCCGTTTGCCGGTTGACCTCTATCATCCAGGCGTCCTTCGTAGACGAAGGTGCTGGCGGTGGCGGGCAGAGCAACGGCAAGCGTGATCGCCAAGCTGAGCGGCAGTGTGCGGTGTAATGTGCTGATTAAGTTCATCGAAATTTCCTTGTATCGGTGTGGGGTTAGGGCAGCGGCGTTCAAAACTCAAAGCCATTGGCGAAAAGCGCGTCAGGCAATCCTGTGCAGTCCGCGTTGGTAGATTTCAGGCTGAAGCGGCCGTCACTGGAGACAGTTGTCGGTGTGAAGCGCGCGTCGCCGCTGCCAGCGAAGCGGCCATCACTACTGCGGTGCGGCGCTACCACCACGCCGCTGTTCGAGTAACGGGCGGGCTCCGCCCGCATGCTGGGAGCATCACCCGCTTGTGCGCTGACGGCGGCGAAAGTGATGGCTGCCAGCAAAAGTCTCGCCGGAAGGCGACACGGAAAAACAAGTCTCGCCGGAAGGCGACACGGAAAAACAAGTCTCGCCGGAAGGCGACACGGGAAAACAATTGCAGCGCGCGCGCGCGCGGGCCCTGCTGGCGATGGGATGGATCGGATCATGGTCGACTCCTTGAGTGTGTGGATAGCAATGAAACAGCGCGCCGATGGCACGGGTGGCGCTACAACCGGATGCTTCAGCGAGATTTAGGCAGACGCCAAAGCATTCCTCACTGCCCTATACGCAAGTTCGCGGCGAAAACTACAACGCCCGCGAAAGCGGGCGTTGGACTAAGTTCTAGGAACCTCGCTAGGGTTTCGGAGGCACCAGCTTTAATCGCAGCGCCAGGCGTTCGCCCTCGGCGCGTGTCTGCTCGGTCGCTAACACCTGATCGCGAAGGCGCTTGAGTGCAGGCACCAAGATGGCCCGGGCTTGGTTAGTGTTGCCGCGTGCGGCGGCCACTGCGGCGCGTAAGACATCGTTCGATGCAAGATCGAAGGGCAGCGCTTTGGCGGCAAGCAGCATCGCGTGCACCGCGCGGATTTGGCGATCAGCAAGCTCAATTTCACCCACAGCCAGTGCAATCCGACCGCGCAAACGCAGGATGGCGACCAGAAGCGGGTGGCCAGCAGGCAGCGCCTCAGCGAGCGGGGGCTCAGCGGCGTCCACCAATCGCGTTGCATCGCCGAGCTGCCCCGCAAAGTATTCGATCTGGGCCAGCCTGAATGTCTCGAAGGCCCATTCGAACTCGCTGCCCTTGCCAGCAGCTTTATGGACTGCGACGACGGACTGCATCAGCCTGCGCGCTTCGTCGAAGCGCCCTGCCAGGGCCAGCGTGCGCGCATAGTTGGCGTCGGCTTTGAGCAAAAAAGCGCTGCCGGGTGCGTTGCGGCGGCGCAGCAGCACGTTCGCGCGCTGCATTGTGGCCGCGCTGGCAACGTAGTCGCCGACATTCTCCTGCGCTGAGCCGAGGTTCAACAGCGCTATCGGATCGGCTTCGGCACCGGGTCCTGCTGCTTGGCGTGCAAGATCCAGCGAGCGGGACAGCAGCTCAGCCGCTTCGCGAAAGCGTCCAGCGTCGTTCAGGGTTACGCCCATTTGATTGAGGAGACCCGCGAGGATTTCCCCGCTTGGACCGATGAGTTTTTCTTGGTTCAAGATCGCCTTGCGCAGCAGCGTTTCGGCCTCGTCGTAGCGCCCCAGGTCGCTCAGCAAACGGGCGCGCTGCTTAACCGCGCGAATGCGCGCGCCATGCAGCTCGGGTAAACGCAGTTCGAGACGCGAAAGCAATTCCGAAGACATGCGTTCTGCGGCGGGAAAGTCGCCGTCATGACTATAAATGTCGGACAAAAACATCAAGGTCTCCTCGACCCATTCGGGCGTTAGCGTCGGCGCGCCCCGCGCCTTGATCAGAGCCGCTTCGAATCCGGTGCGCGCGGTGGCGAAATCGCCAGCAATATAGGCCGCGTTGGCGCGCAGGTGAATCGCCTTAATCATCTCGATCGGATCGTTGGCACCCCAGCGTTCGCGCAACTCGGCCGAGCGGGAAAAGGCGGCACTGGCCCGTGCATTCTGCGCACCCGCCTGCAGCGCAACCGCCAGTTCCTCGACCGCGTTGGCGAGCTGCAAGGCATCTTCGCGGGTAGCGAGTGGTGCCTTGGCGATCACGGGTTCCAGCAGGGCAATCGCCTGCGCCGGTTCGCCCAGCGCGTTATAGAACTGGCCGACTACCATCTGGATCTCGCGCCTAGCCCCGGGCTCATCGCCCAAACGGGAGTTCAGTTGCGTTGCCGCCTCGTCAACCAGCATGCGCGGGGTGACGGTGCGGCCCTGGGTGTTCTCAGGATTGGCCGCAGTGAAGATGTTGATGACATAGTCGAGTGTGCGCCGCGTAGTGGCAGCCGAACGCGCGGCGGCGGTAGCCTGTGATTTGGCCTGTGCTTCGGCCGCGCGCGCGCGATTGCGTTCGCTGTCTAGTCGCCACACGAACAGCGCAAGCATGCCGATTGCCAGAACCAGCGCCGCTACCGCCGTAAGGTGTCGTCGCAAGAATTTGCGCATTCGGTACCAGTTGCTGTCGCGCGCTGCGCGCAATGGGCGACCTTCGCGATAGCGCCGCAAATCCTCGCGCAGCGCCTCTACCGACGGGTAACGCTGCGAAGGTTGCTCGGCACTTGCCATCACAAGGATGCCGCGCAACTCGGCGTCCAATGCGATGGCGATTGGCTGAGCTAGCGACGACTTTACCTCGGCAGGCGTGCGCGCAGCCCCCGACCCGGCGGCTGTGCGCGCGCCCGTGAGCATTTCACTTAGCATGATCCCGAGACTGTAGACATCCGTGGTCGTGGTCACCGCCTTACCCTGCTGCTGCTCCGGGCTGGTGTAGCCCGGCGTCCAGACCCGCGTTGACGTATGTCGGGCAGCGCTGTCGGCGCTTAGGTCGATGAGCTTTGCCACACCGAAGTCCAATAGCTTGGGTTCACCGTCGCGGCGCACAAAGACGTTGCCGGGCTTTAGGTCCCGATGGATCACCAGCCGCTGGTGCGCGTGCTGCACGGCCTCAGCGATGCGATCAAATAGATCCAAGCGCTGCAACAGGCTCAGGCGATGGCTTGCAAGGTAATTGAGTAACTCCGTGCCGTCGACGTATTCCATCGCGACGTAGGGTTGCCCATCCAGAGTTTCGCCGCCATCCAGCAGCCGCGCGATATTCGGGTGATCAAGTTCGGCCAGGATTTGGCGTTCCATGCGCAGTCTTCGGCGCCCATCTTCGGTTGAAAAACCACGAATCAATTTAATCGCAGCCTGCTGCGTGTACTGACCGTCGGCGCGCTCAGCCAGCAACACTGTACCCATACCGCCAGCACCGAGTTCGCGCACGATGCGCCATGCACCGAGTCGCTGTCCCGGCATACGGTCATCGAGATGAAGTGCGCCGCTGATGACACTAGACAGCGGGTCGTGCGGATCGAGATCCGCAGCCAGGAGCTTGCGTAGGCGCGCGTGCAAGGGTGGAGGCAACTCCGCCAATATCGTCTCGCGGTCACCCTCATTGAGATCAACAAGGCGCTCGAACAGCTCGGCAACTTGATCGGGGACATGTGTTGCCGTGTCGCCTGTCGGCGAGACTTTCATTTCCGTGTCGCCTTCCGGCGAGACTTTTTTATTCATCGGAGCTGCGCCAGTGTCGGGGTCCAGAAACAATCGTTTTGCCTTGGCAAAACCAATCAAATAGAAACTTCCATTTACGCGAAATCGCAACGCATCCTGGCATTACCAGTGACGATCTCGCCCAGCGCACACGCAATCAAGCACTCAGCTCGTCCTTCAGCCACGCACGTGCAAAACGCAGATCACGATCTACCGTACCTACCGATATGCCTTGCGCCAAGGCGATTTCTTCTCGGGAAAATCCGCCGAAGTAGGTCATCTCGATAATCTCAGCGCGACGGCTATCCGACGCCGCTAGCGACTCAAGTGCGTCATTGACACGTATGAGTTGTGCGTCGGCGTTGCCGGGCTGAAACGGGTCAATATGGTCGATGCTGGTGATATCCGCTCCGAATCCACGTTTTCCGGCCAGCCTGCGCCGTGCATGATCGACCAAGACTTGGCGCGTGGCTTGCGCGATCACGTGGAAAAAATGCTTGCGGTCTTTCCAATCGGCATCGGCATCGAGTAGGCGAATGAGCGATTCGTGCGCCAGCTCGGTCGGCGTCAGCGTCGCCCCATTTTGACCACGGATGGACTGCGCAGAGATCGCGCGGACGCGAGCGTAGACCCGAGCAACGAAAATCGAGCGCGCATTGAGATCGCCTTCCTGCCAGGCGCGGATAAGCCTGGTCAAATCGTGGCATTGATCGCTGTCGTCGGGATTGTCCATGCCGCGAGATTAATTCATGTGTGACATAAGCGTGGTGCTCCGGCCAGCG
>JANNYO010000470.1:0-1133 GCA_031410115.1 Rhodanobacteraceae bacterium
AGAAATCCCAGTGGAGCCGACTCAGGGCGAATTGTTCAAAACGTTGGGACACTAGTGGAGCGAATTGCCAAGATGCTTATAATAAGGGCGTCTTCAGGCATAAATGCTTCAAGCGTGCCGTCAAACGGCGAGGTTGCTAAACCCTCCGCAGGGTGGGCAACGCCTTATCTGCCCGCCGATCATGCACCCGAACCGCGTGATGCACCGCGTGGGCAGATGAAACGTTGCCCACCCTACGAAACTGTAGAGTGGGCAAAGCAACGCGTGCCCACGGATCAAACGCACGAACCGCGTGAGCCAGCGAACTTGGGTTCTGGCCGACGCCGGAACGACCATTCAGCCGCGCTTGAAAAAAGCGAACGGGTAACGCCATCCATTGCTGTCCTAGCCTTCGCCAATCGGAGCGCAAGCGCGGATGACGAATATTTTTCCGATGGCTTGGCTGATGAACTTCTCAACGTGCTCGCAAAAATAAAAGGCCTGCGTGTCGTGGCCCGTACATCTTCGTTCGCATTCAAAGGCAAGTCGGACGATATCGCCACCATCGGTGCGAAGCTGAATGTCGCGACGCTGCTCGAAGGCAGTGTGCGCAAGAGCGGCAACCGCGCGCGTATTTCGGTGCAGTTGGTAAATGTGGCCGATAGCGCACATTTGTGGAGCGAGACTTACGACCGCACGCTCGACGATATTTTTGCGGTGCAGGACGACATCGCGCAGGCGGTGGTGCAGGCGTTACGCACGACGCTGATGGGCAGCTCGCCGGGCGCTATCGATGCGCCCAGCGTTCGCGCCGAAATCGCGAATGCCGCGAAGGGCCGCACCGACAACGGCGAAGCGCATCGGCTGCTGTTGCAAGCACGGTTCTTGATTAGTCGGGCTGGCCCCACTGACTTGGAACAAGGTATCGACTACGCCCGCCAAGCGCTAGCCATTGATCCGAACTTCGCGCTGGCGTGGACGTGGCTTTCGCGCGGGCTGACCTTCGCCGCAGCACTTGGCTCGGCACCGGTGATCGAGGGGAATGAGCAGGCGCGTGCCGCAGCGGAGAAAGCAATCGAGCTTGAACCAGATTTGGTCGACGCCCACGTCGCACTGGTCTGGCACAAAAATTGGTACGAGTGGGATTGGGTGGG
>JANNYO010000471.1:0-2470 GCA_031410115.1 Rhodanobacteraceae bacterium
AAGCCTGGGCATTCCAGCCGATGTGCTGAAGTTTTTCAACTATCCAACCCGATTTGATTCACGCGATACCGAACGCGCACTCAAAGGCACGGGAATCAAAGTGCCAGCGCTGGAAAGCTACGCATGGCGGCTCTGGGATTATTGGGAGCGCCATTTAGACCCAGATCTTTTCATCGACCGTTCGCTCAGCGGTAAAGTCAAAAATCGCGTTGTACTGATTACCGGTGGTTCGTCCGGTATTGGTCTTGCCAGCGCGCACAAAATGGCAGCAGCAGGCGCGAAAGTACTGATCTGCGCACGCGGCGAGGAAGATTTGGTGAAAGCCAAAGCGGACATTGAGTCGGGACATAAAAACGCACAAGTCTTCACCTACACCGCCGATTTGGCTGACATCGCGAGCTGTGATGCCTTGGTCGCAAAAGTTACGGCAGAACATGGTGGCGTAGATATCCTAGTCAATAACGCTGGCCGTTCGATACGCCGATCCATCGCGCTGTCATATGACCGCTTCCACGATTTTGAACGCACCATGCAGCTGAATTATTTTGGCAGCCTGCGCTTGATCATGGGCTTTTTGCCGGGCATGACGGCAAAGCGCCGAGGTCATGTGATCAATATCAGCTCAATTGGGGTGTTGACCAATGCACCACGATTCTCGGCATACGTGGCCTCGAAAGCTGCACTTGACGCGTTTAGCCGATGCGCGGCCAGTGAATTTTCCGATAAAAATATCCATTTCACTATTATCAATATGCCCTTGGTGCGCACGCCAATGATTGGCCCGACCAAAATGTATGACAGTGTGCCGACCCTGTCGCCGGAAGAAGCCGCCGATTTAGTCGTAAAAGCCGTGATCGAGCGACCACAGCGAATCGCTACGCGCACCGGCATTTTCGCAGAAATGGCGCATTTGACGGTGCCCAGCATGTATCAAGTACTGATGAACACCGCATTCAATCTGTTTCCCGACTCAGCGGCGGCAAAAGGCCAGAAAGCCAACACCGAAGAGCCTGCGAGTACCGAACAGGTTGCATTCGCGACACTAATGCGCGGGGTGCACTGGTAATCAAAGTACAGGCTGAACTTAGATCTATCGGCCGCCCCGCCACAGCTTGACTGTCGCGGGGCAGAAGTCTATCTTCCCGCCTCTTTTCTGACGTTAGCCTAGCCTTCGGTACTGCCGATTTCGCGAAGCCGACATTCTTTCTTCAAAGTCCAAGCTCGGAGAGCCCTGTGGCCAATATCAAGTCGGCGAAAAAACGCGCCAAACAAGCAGTCAAGCGCAACGCCCACAACGTCGGCATGCGATCAATGATTCGTACCGCGATTAAAAACGTTGTCAAAGCCATCGACGCGAAAGATGTCGCAGCCGCCGAAGCCGCTTACAAAATTGCCGTGCCAGTGCTGGATCGCAACGGCGACAAAGGCTATCTGAGCAAAAACAAAGCAGCACGCCATAAGAGCCGTCTAACAGCCGCAATTCGCGGGCTTGCCGCCTGAGTTTCAGCGTAGCTTGGATTTGCAAAACGTCGCTTTTTAAGCGGCGTTTTTTTTGGTGCAAGCGTTTTTTTAGTGTCGTGATTTAGTCGTCGCATTACGAGTCTCGCCGAATAGGCGACACGGCAAGTGAGTCTCGCCGAACAGGCGACACGGCAAATGAGTCACCGCCTTGACGCCCGCAGCGACAGCGGCCACCATCAACCGATGCAGCCGGATACCAACGAACTACTATTGCACTATTTGCTTGAGCTTCGGCAAGAGCTCAAACGCTACCTTGATCCTTTAGAAATCAAGGAAGTTGAGCGGGCTTTTTTGCTGGGTGAAAGCGCGCATCGTGGGCAGAACCGTAAAAGTGGCGAACCCTACATTACCCACCCAGTGGCTGTGGCGCGAATTTTAGCGGAGCTGCGTCTGGACGCAGAAACGCTGATTGCAGCGATTTTGCATGACACTATTGAAGACACCTTGTTAACCAAGGAGTGCCTGATTTCCGAGTTTGGCGTCAAAGTTGCTGAACTAGTTGATGGCGTAACGAAGCTCGAAAAAGTTAATTTTGCGACCAAAGAACAGCAGGCGGCGGAAAGCTTGCGCAAAATGTTTTTTTCAATGGCGCGCGACCCGCGCGTAATACTTATTAAGTTAGCGGATCGGCTGCACAATATGCGTACGCTGGGCGCACAGTCTTCAGCCAGTGCAGTGCGTATCGCACGCGAAACGCTGGACGTGTATGCGCCAATTGCCCAGCGTTTGGGAATGAATGGGATCAAGTCTGAGCTACAAGATTTGGGGTTTCGTGCGCTCTACCCCTTGCGCCACCGGGTAATTGAACACCGCGCGCGCGCACAGTTAGGTAAACGTCGTGAAGTCTTAAGTGAGATTGCGCAAAAGATCACGCAAAAATTAAAAGCCGAGCGCATTGGGGTGCGCATCGTCAGCCGCGTCAAAACGCCATATTCGATTTATTCCAAAA